>CAZMWD010000108.1:0-7368 GCA_964569685.1 uncultured Cocleimonas sp.
CCACTGCCCATCGTTTTAAACATAGAGTAAACAGCAGCACCTTGCCATTGATTATATTGATTGGAGAGAGAAGTGGAAATGCCAGCAAAAGACAAGGGTGATATTAGGAAAATTAACGTGTAAAGCGAAATGCCATATTTATTTATATTGGTCATAGGAAGGCCCTTTTTATTATTATTTCACCTCGCTGGCGCTGGTTGAATAGCGAGGAAAGTCAACAAGATGAGCCTACCATGCTATAGGGGAATAGCTTGTACTTTTAGACAAAAGGATACGAAGGGTATGGTCGCAGACCATACCCTGTCGGGCGGTTTGATGCTAAAGAAGACAAATAGAGCCTGATTGGTAGCTTCTTTGCATCAAAGCATCAAAGCATCAAATTACTATTAGTAACGTCAATCTGTTTAAACAACACTACCAAATGACTGATCAACACTTCCTGCAGGTAAAGCAATTCCGGCAAGCTCGCAGCCTTGAGCAACAGGGCCACCAGGTAGTAATTTATAGAGATGTTTTAGACCGCCTTGCGTATGGAATTTTTCATCAAGTGCATCTGTCAGATCTCTACGGTTGATGGACTCATTTTTATCAAAGTATTCATGCAGTGCTTGTATGACTTGCCAATGGTCGTCGGATAGAGAAATACCGATATCGCTCGCTTTTGCTTCTGTGTCTTTTATTGTCCAGCCGTTAGGTGCATTTGGGAAGTCTTGCTGATTCATAGTTATCTCCTGTTTATTATTTATGTGTGAAGAGATGCTCATCTCTACCTATAAAATATAGGAGTTTTTTAGACTTTTTCTTTATAACACTCTATCTAATGTGGGTATTCATCAAAGTGATCAATATGAGTTGTTCTATGAGGCTTCTTAGCTGATGGATTGGCTATTCTGCTCGTAGCTGTTTATGATTAAGCTTCAATCAACAAAAATGAAAATAATAGAGGCGCCCTAACCTGTGTTCTGGTTGCACTTTGATATTTAATGTATATAAGATGAAAAATAGATTTCTTTCTATACTGCTGTTACTTACACTTACAACAGCCAGTTACGCGGCTGTGTGGAACAGCCCACATGATGCCGATAAAGTAAAACAGGATATTTTGTTTTCCTCTTTCTCTGCACCTCCAAAGCACCTTGACCCTGTTGTTTCATACAGCTCTAATGAGTGGGTGATTTTGGATCAGATTTATGAACCCCCCTTGCAGTACAATTATTTAAAACGACCTTATGAGTTGGAGCCATTGACTCTCACGACCATGCCGAGTGTGCGTTATTTGGATGAGCAAGGAAATGAGGTTGATAAGGCTTCAGAGTGGGTGGCCTATTCCGAATATCGGTTAAATCTGAAAAATGATGTGCGTTACCAGAATCATCCAGCGTTTGTTAAACATACCGATAATAGTCTGCTTTATGGGGATTTGTCTGCTGATGAACTCCGTGACATCGACACCCTTGACGATTTTGAAAAAAATGCAAGCCGTGGCCTGCATGCTGCTGATTATGAATACGCGATAAAGCGCATGGCGGTACGACAAAATCATTCACCCATTCTGGGGTCAATGTTGCAGTACATTGTAGGACTTGATGAGTATTCAAAAGAAATAACAGCTATTGCCAAAAAACATAAGGAAAAGAAACAACAGCTTGATCTGCGTCCTCATGCGATTTCCGGGGTAAGTGTGCTCGATGAGCATACTTTAGTAATCAAAATAAAGGGACGCTACCCGCAATTTCTGTATTGGCTAACGATGAATTTCTTTGCGCCTATTCCGTGGGAGGCTGATTTGTTTTATCAGCAGCCTGGGTTAATCAAGAAGAATCTAACGCTTGATTGGTATCCCGTTGGGACAGGCGCTTACGCATTAGTTGAAAACAATCCGAATAAGCAAATGCGTTTACTCGTGAACCCTAATTATCATGCAGAGTTTTACCCCCGAATATCCCCTGAAGAAGCTAAAAGAATAGGGCTTCCTGATGACATCATTGCGGATGCTGGTAAGCAGTTACCTTTTATCAAGGAGGTTATCTACTCGTTAGAGAAAGAAAGTATTCCTCTTTGGAATAAATTTTTACAAGGGTATTACGATGCTTCTGGTATTAGCTCTGATGCGTTTGATCAGGCGGTACAAGTATCTACAACAGGCGCAATGGGCTTGAGCGCAGAAATGACAGAGAAAGGTATACAGCTACGTGGCTCCGTTAAGCCGACTATTTTCTACATGGCATTTAATATGGCTGATGATGTGGTGGGTGGTTATTCTGATTCTGCTAGAAAACTCCGGCAAGCAATTAGTATTGCTATGGATGAAGAAGAGTACATTTCTATTTTTACGAATGAGCGAGGTCTTGCCGCTCAAGGGCCTATTCCTCCCGGGATTTTTGGGCATCTCGAAGGAGAGATGGGTACCAATAACGTAGTTTATAACTGGCAGCAGGGTAAACGGGTAAGGAAACCGTTGGCTGAAGCTAAACGTTTATTAAGTGAAGCTGGCTACCCTAAAGGTATTTCTGCAAGTACAGGGAAACCACTCACGCTTTATTATGATACCGCTGCTACAGGGCCTGATGATCGCGCTGTTTTAGATTGGAAGCGCAAGCAATTTTCCAAGCTGGGGATTCAGCTGGTTATTCGTGCAACGGACTACAACCGTTTTCAGGATAAGGTGCGTAACAGTAAAACGCAGGTCTTTTCTTGGGGCTGGAATGCTGATTATCCGGATCCTGAAAATTTCTTGTTCTTACTTTACGGAGGTAACGCCGTTGTGAATACTGACGGTAGTGGAATTAATAGCTCAAACTATCAGAATCCAGATTTCGACCGCTTGTTTGATGAAATCAAAACCATGGAAAATACTCCTGTAAGAGCGGAAAAAATAAAGCAGATGATAAATATTGCCAGACAAGATGCCCCTTGGGTGTGGGGTTTTCATCCCAAATCGTTATCATTATTTCACCGGTGGTTTGGAAATGTCTGGCCAAATGAGATGACCTATAACTATATGAAGTATCGCCGTATAGATGGAGAGCAACGCGCACAACAACAACAAAAATGGAATAAACCAGTCATCTGGCCATTGGTTTTGTTTGTGTTATTTATCCTCGCCATGATTTACCCCCTGTATCGTGCCTATCAAGCACGCCAAACTGCGGTGATTCGTGTTAACAAGGAGGCTAATTAAGTGTTTGCTTATATTGTCAGGAGGATATTGTATGCCATTCCTATTTTAATAGGGGTTAACCTAATTACTTTCTTGCTATTTTTCATGGTGAATACACCCGATGATATGGCTCGTGCTCAATTAGGTGCAAAACAAGTGACGCCAGCATTGATAGAATCATGGAAGGTCGACCACGGCTATGATAAGCCGTTGTTTATCAATGATAATGCGGATGGTATAGACAAGGTGACAGATACGTTGTTTGTGCAAGAATCGTTGAAGTTATTCACCTTTGATTTTGGCACCTCTGATGCTGGGCGAGATATAGGTAGTGATATTAAACAAAGGATGTGGCCTAGTCTGGAGCTTGCTTTGCCGACCTTTGTTATTGCCCTGATTACTAATATATCACTGGCATTATTATTAGTTTTATTTCGTGGTTCGGTACTTGATACCAGTATGATGATTGTTGCTGTGATGATTATGTCTGTTTCTGGCTTGCTCTATATTATTGCTGGTCAAGTTCTATTTAGTAAAATCTGGCACTGGGTGCCTATTTCTGGCTTTGAAATGGGCTGGAGTGGCTTGAAATTTATTATACTTCCTGTCTTGCTGGGTGTTTTTTCTGGACTGGGGGCGGGAGTTCGCTGGTATCGCAGTATCTTTTTAGAACAAATCAATCAAGACTACGTGCGTACTGCACGAGCGAAAGGACTTTCTGAATTAAGAGTGTTATTCGGTCATGTGCTCCGCAATGGCATGTTGCCTATTTTGACGGGTGTTGTGGTGGTGATCCCCACCTTGTTTATGGGTAGCTTGATCATGGAATCCTTCTTTGGTATTCCCGGATTAGGTAGCTATACCATTGATGCTATTAACTCGCAGGATTTTGCGATTGTGAAAGCCATGGTTTTTCTGGGAGCAGTGCTTTATATCATTGGGCTTATTCTTACGGATATCTCCTATACCCTGTTTGACCCAAGGGTGAAGCTATCATGAAATTCACTTTTTTATGGACAGACATTATGGTCTGGTTGCTGGTCTTTTCTTTGATCGCATGGGGCTGGGTTATTATGCGTTCTCCTCAAGTAAGAAAGCAATGGCATCAAATTTTCCAGTCGGCTATTGCGATAAGCTGTGCGGTCATTCTGCTGACTTATCTAGTCTTTGCTTTGCTGGACTCAGTACATATGCGTTTTGCGGTGGTTGCTGATTCAGATGAAATTACACATGCTAATGTCACTGAAAAGACAGGCACAGAAAAAGTAAACAATAATAAAAAAGGCAGTCAGCAAGTTCAATATCAAGGCGATATGGTGAGTGTGCTTGATTTGTTATTTAAGCACCGAATTGAACAGACGGAACGAACCTATTCTGCACCTTTTGCAACTCATGAATATACCAAGTCTATTGTGGTTGATGATGAGGGTGTGGCAAAACAGGAATACTTGCCCCTGAAGTATGTCGCGAACCATCTACTGGCAGGACAAAGTAGTCAGTCTGATATTATTCAGAAATCATTGCTGGCGTTAATGATGGGCTTGAGTATAAGCGCCTTTGTTATTGCTTTACACCTAGCCTGGCGTAGTAGACGACAACAGCGTTCCTTTCTAGCACATCTACAAGCGGTGCTAAAAGGTAAAACCAAGCTACCTTGGCGGACGGCTTACGGCACATTAGCGACTATCATCATAGTGTTTACATGGTTATATTATCTGAGCCATTTCTATCATGTGCTAGGCACTGATAAAGTGGGGGGTGATGTGCTTTACCATAGTCTGAAAAGTATTCGCACGGGAGTACTTATTGGTATCTTGACCACACTGGTTATGCTGCCTGTTGCTATTATGCTCGGCATCAGTGCTGGACTTTTTGGTGGTTGGATCGACGATGTTATTCAATATTTATATACCACCTTGAACTCGATACCCGGCGTTTTGTTGATTGCCGCTGCGGTGCTGGTAATGCAAGTGACGATGGACAATAATCCGCAATGGTTTGAAACCACGCAAGAACGCTCGGATCTACGTTTGGTCTTTTTAATTATGATATTGGGTATCACTAGCTGGACTGGTTTGTGTCGCCTGTTACGAGCTGAAACACTTAAAATCTCACAAGTGGAATTTGTAACAGCCGCAAGAGCCTTTGGTGTGAGCAAAATGGCTATTATTCGTCGACATATTATGCCGAACTTGATGCATATTATTCTTATTTCAGTGGTTCTTGACTTCAGTGGCTTGGTCTTAGCAGAAGCCGTTCTTTCTTACGTTGGTGTGGGAGTAGACCCCACCATGCATAGCTGGGGGAATATGATCAATCAGGCACGCTTAGAAATGGCAAGAGACCCTATGGTCTGGTGGTCGCTGTTTTCTGCTTTTATTTTTATGTTTGTATTGGTACTTGCGGCAAACTTGTTTTCTGACCGTATTCAAACGGTATTAGATCCAAGGAATAGCTCATGAGTCAAACATCGCTCTTGTCCACTGAAACCAAGCCTAAAACCAAGGACACAGAGCCTTTGCTTCGCGTTAAGAATCTGAGCTTAATCGTAAGTGATGATGAGCTGTTAGTAAAAGCTATCAGTTTTACTATCAACAAAGGGGAAATATTTGCTTTGGTTGGAGAATCGGGTAGTGGAAAATCATTAACGTCACTCGCGATTATGCGTCTATTGCCCGATGCTATTGGCATTGCATCCGGTGATATTCTATTCAAGGGACAATCCTTGTTCGCATTGCCTGAGTTTAAGATGCAAAAGATTCGTGGTAAATCCATTGCAATGATTTTTCAAGAACCAATGACTGCTCTAAATCCCGTTATGGCTATTGGTGCGCAGGTTGCAGAAGCAATAGAAATACACTTAGGGCTAAAAAATGATGCGGTAAGAAAAAAAGTCATCGCGTTGTTTAAAGAAGTAGGTTTAAAAGATTCAGAGCAACGTTACGAGTGGTATCCTCATCAGTTGTCAGGTGGTCAGAAGCAGCGAGTAATGATTGCAATGGCACTAGCGTGTGAACCGGATTTATTAATTGCGGATGAGCCAACTACTGCATTGGATGTCACCATCCAAGCACAAGTTTTGAGTTTACTGAAAGAGATTCGAGAACAACGTGGTTTGTCCATTCTTTTCATCACGCATGATATGGGTGTGGTGGCTGAAATGGCTGACAGGGTAGCCATTATGCGTGATGGTGAAATTGTTGAGCAGGCAAAATGCAAGCACTTCTTCTCTAACCCTCAACATGCTTACACCAAAAGCTTGTTAAAAGACGCGATTCCTTCCATACACAAGTCTATTAGTGATACAGCCGAGGAAGGTTCTAAGTTGCTGGAGGTGCATGATTTAAAGGTATATTTCCCCATTAAAAAAGGATTCTTTCAACGTATTACAGGCTATGTCAAAGCAGTAGATGGGGTAACCTTGTCTATTCCCAGAGGAAAGACTCTGGCGCTCGTTGGAGAGTCAGGAAGTGGAAAAAGCACCATTGGGCAAGCTATATTGAGCTTGCTTAAGATTACCGATGGTAGCGTGAGTTTTAACCAAGTGGATCTCGCACAGCTTACAGAGAAACAGTTGAAGCCCTATCGAAAAAAAATACAGGTTATTTTTCAAGATCCCTATTCTGCACTGAACCCACGTATGACGGTTGGTGAAATTATTCGTGAGGGCATGAATAGCTTAGGGGTCGGCCCAAAGGGTAAAACCGCTCAGGACATCCATATTCGGGAGCTACTCCTCAAAGTAGGATTAGAACCAGAACATGTAGAGCGTTATCCTCATGAGTTCTCTGGTGGTCAACGACAACGTATAGGTATTGCCCGTGCATTAGCGGTTGAACCTGAACTTATTATTTGCGATGAGCCGACCAGTGCTCTGGATGTCTCAGTTCGGGCTCAAGTGCTTACACTATTAGATGACTTGCAGAAAGACAGTGGTGTGTCGTATCTCTTTATAACGCATGACCTTTCTATTGTTCCAACCATTGCTCATGAAGTGGCTGTCATGAAAGAAGGCAAGATTGTAGAACATGGGTTGGTTGCAGATATTATGAAGAACCCTCAACAAGCCTACACTAAGAAATTATTGGCATCTGCACCTGAGTTGGTTAGGAACCATATAAGAAGTCTTTAAGGTAATCTTTATGTTCAGCGGTATGAAGGATGGAAAAATTGTTGAGCAGGGGTTGACTAGCGATGTCTGTGGAAAC
>CAZMWD010000109.1:0-3668 GCA_964569685.1 uncultured Cocleimonas sp.
GATGCCTCCTAAAATCTACGAGGCATCAATTTAGGCTAAGAAAGGGAACTAGGAGCCTGTCCGAGAATAGAACAAGCTACTGCAAATCTATCTGATTGCACCTATTTTCAGTTCAAATTCGTCAAAGGGAACAACCATTCTCCTCTTTTGAACTAAAAATAGGCACTAATCAGCCAAATTTTCGCTACGCTTGCTATTCTCGGACAGGCTCCTAGATCATTGAGGTTGTTGCAACTGTTGTAACTGTTGTTGTTTCGCTTGCTCCATAATATCTTTAAACACTTCTTGTATTTCAGGGTTGGTAGCAAAGAAATAAATAGCTGCAATGGTTACAATAATAATCGCGTAGCTTAAAATAAGCCCCGCCAATGCCATGCCCGAACCACCGTAATGCTCAGGGTTATTGTTAGCTTTAGAACGTGCGATATGCCCAACAATAACACCGGGAATTGCCGTTAAAATACCAAACAGCAGTGATAAAATACCCAATACCAATGCCGTGATTGATAAGCCTTTACTTTGCTGTTGTACCCCACCGTATGCGTTACTCATTTTATATAAACTCCTTGAATTTAGTTCACCAAATTTTATTTCCAGCCCGTTTTCGATTAAACAGCAATAACAGGAATATCCTTGATTTTACTTTCGCCTTGCTTTGCAGCGGCTTGATAAGCTTCCATTTCATGGAAATTAAGGTAGCGGTAAATATCGTCGGACATGGTATCAAGTTCTTTTGCGTATTGCATATATTCTTCTGTTGTGGGTATTTTACCCAGCAATGCAGATACCGCAGCAAGCTCGGCAGAAGAAAGATAAACGTTTGCGCCATCCCCCAGACGATTCGGGAAGTTACGCGTAGAGGTAGAAACCACCGTTGATTTTGCAGCGACTCGTGCCTGATTACCCATACACAGTGAACAACCCGGCATTTCTGTGCGTGCGCCGGCACGACCAAAAATACTGTAATAGCCTTCTTCCATTAATTGTTGTTCATCCATTTTAGTGGGTGGCACAATCCACATGCGTGTTGGCACTGTTGTCCCTGCACTTTCAAGTAATTTACCTGCGGCACGGAAATGACCGATATTGGTCATACACGATCCTAAAAAGACTTCATCCACTTTAACGCCAGCAACATCCGATAAGGTTTTCACATCATCTGGATCATTCGGACACGCCAATAACGGCTCGGTGATTTCATCCATATTGATTTCGATGATTTCTGCGTATTCAGCATCGGCATCGGGTTCTAGTAGTTCAGGATTATCTAACCAGTTTTGCATGGATTCTATGCGCCTAGCAATAGTGCGTTGATCTCCATAACCTTCCGAAATCATCCATTTAAGCATGGTTACATTGGAACTTAAATACTCGATAATCGGCGCTTTAGCTAATCTGATAGTACAGCCAGAAGCAGAACGTTCTGCCGAGGCATCGGACAATTCAAAGGCTTGTTCTACTTTTAAATCTGGCAAACCTTCTATCTCTAAAATTCGACCCGAATAAACGTTTATTTTTCCTTTCTTTTCAACGGTTAGCAAGCCCTTTTGAATAGCTGCGTAAGGTATTGCATTCACCAAATCACGCAGGGTAATCCCAGGTTGCATCGTACCTTTAAAACGCACCAGTACCGATTCTGGCATATCAAGGGGCATTACACCGGTTGCAGCGGCAAAAGCGACTAAACCAGAGCCTGCAGGAAACGAGATTCCAATGGGAAAACGCGTATGCGAATCACCGCCTGTGCCAACGGTATCGGGTAGTAACATACGGTTAAGCCATGAATGAATAATGCCGTCACCGGCACGTAACGATACACCGCCGCGATTCATAATAAAATCCGGTAGTGTGTGTTGTGTATCAATATCCACAGGACGCGGGTACGCTGCTGTATGACAAAACGATTGCATGGTTAAATCGGCAGAAAAGCCCAAACAGGCTAAATCTTTAAGTTCATCACGCGTCATCGGGCCTGTGGTGTCTTGCGAACCAACCGTGGTCATTTTAGGTTCGCAGTATTGCCCTGGGCGAACACCATCCAGACCGCATGCCTTACCCACTATTTTCTGCGCTAAGGTATACCCTTTATTAGATGATTCTGGCTCGTCTGGTTTGGCAAACAAATCCGTTGCGGGTAAACCTAACGCTTCACGTGCGCGCTCGGTTAAGCCACGTCCAATAATTAAGGGAATGCGACCACCAGCCTGTACTTCGTCAACTAATACAGGCGTATTCAATTCAAACGTTGCGATGACATCATCGCTATCATGGCGTTTGGCAACACCTTCAAACGGATAAATATCAACCACATCCCCCATTTCCATTTTGGAAACATCCATTTCTATCGGTAATGCACCGGCATCTTCCATGGTATTAAAAAAGATCGGCGCGATTTTATTACCAAAACAGTAACCACCATCACGCTTATTGGGGATAAACGGAATATCATTACCCATGTGCCACAGCACCGAATTGGTTGCTGATTTACGCGATGATCCCGTACCGACCACATCCCCTACATACGCCACGGGAAAGCCTTTTTTCTTGATTTCTTCTAAGGTTTCCAGAGGTGTTTCGGTAAAATCAGGGCGTGGCATAATCAACATTGCCAAAGCATGTAATGGAATATCAGGGCGCGACCATGCATCGGGTGCGGGTGATAAATCATCGGTATTGGTCTCACCCGGTACTTTATAAACCGCCACCGTGATTTTATCCGCTAACGCTGGGCGCGAGGTAAACCATTCGGCATCTGCCCATGATTGTAATATTTTACTGGCATGTTGATTACCGCCATCTGCCAACGCTTTGACATCGTGAAAAGCATCAAACATAAGCAAAGTAAAGGATAAGGCTTTGACCGCGGTTGGCGCGAGTTCCTCATCTTCTAATGCGTCGATCAAGGGTTGAATATTGTAGCCACCCAACATCGTGCCTAATAATTCGACTGCTTTAATCTTGCTGATTAAAGGTGATTCTGCCTCGCCTTTTGTAATTGCCGCTAAAAAGCCTGCCTTTACATAAGCGGCTTCATCCACACCCGCAGGAATTCGATTAGATAATAAATCAATTAAAAAATCGTCTTCTCCCTTGGGAGGCTTTTCTAATAATTTAACAAGATCAGCGGTTTGCTGTGCATTCAATGGCTTTGGTACAATACCTAGCTCAGCGCGTTCTTCTACATGTTTTCTATAGGCTTCTAACACGGTTATTCCTTTTAATAGTTCTTAATATCTGAAATTAAGTATAACCTTGAAATAAATAAATTCAGTACAATTCTTACTATCTATTGTACAAGATGAATAATTCCAAATGAAATCATTGATTAAATTATTTCCTAAACAAGGCATCCTAATCAATCTGCTACTGATGCTGGCACTGGCTACACTCATCATTGGCGTAACAGCCCCCTTATTAACCCTAGAAAAAATGTATTTTTTTGAAAACACTATCTCTTTGTTTTCAACCATTACCGTCTTATTTGAACAAAAAGAATGGTTTTTATTTATTGTAATCGCGCTATTTAGCCTCTGCGTCCCTATTATCAAAATTACTAGCCTACTTTTAATACTCAATCTTGAATATGCCAAAAACTCTTTTTTAGATAAAGCCTTACATATTATTGAGCTAATCGGTAAATGGTCGATGTTAGATGTGTTTGTAGTAGC
>CAZMWD010000109.1:3768-5504 GCA_964569685.1 uncultured Cocleimonas sp.
ATGATCATGAAATATTGATAACTGTATAAATATTAACCGTTATGTGATATTCGGTTTTGTAATTTAGTAAACTATAGAGATTATTATTCGCAAACCCCACGAGTAATGACTTATCAATAACACAAAAATATTTTTTCTTAAACTAGCTTTTGCACAAATCAAGAGCTTGCTAAGAATAAAATGGAACCCCCTTAAATGAAAAAATCCACACTCACACTACTGCTTATTTTAACCTTAATCGCCAGTTTTTTATGGGGATTAGGCAGCTGGTGGTATTACAAAAAAATTAAATGTGACTGTGACAAAAACCTCATTACTACCACCGATACAAATTCAGATACAAAATCGATTGCCAGCACGGCCAGCAGCGGAAATATTATCGCTCCCCCCACCACAATACCAACACAAACTGTAACCGATTCTGATGCAGATGGTTTATCAGACGCCGAAGAAGCTAAGCTGGGCACTGACCCACAAAAAGCAGACAGCGATGCAGATGGCATTCCTGATAACGAAGAGCTTGGTGCAGAATTATCCACACCGATTGATACCGACAAAGATGGCATTATTGATGCACTCGACCCAGATGATGACAACGATGGTGTCCCCACCCTACTCGAAGGGAAAATAGGCAGTAGCCCACTGCTTGCTGATACCGATGGCGATGGCATTAATGATAATATTGAAATCGGTGATGTTTCTAACCCAGAAAATATTGATATAGAAAAGTTTACCGCTTTAGATACGGATAAAGACGGCACCATCAATGCACTTGATATTGACGATGATGACGATGGTTTAGACACCGTCACTGAATTATTACTCGGCACTAATCCATTACTGACGGATACCGATGGCGATGGCATTTCAGATAAACAAGAAATTGGTGAATTATTAGATCAACCCACTGATAAAGACTCTGATGGCACGATTGATGCACTAGATAACACAAACAATATAGATACGGATAACGATGGATTATACGATGAGCTTGAAGCTAAGCTTGGAACTGACCCTAAAAAATCAGATTCTGATGGTGATGGTATTAATGATAATGAAGAAATCGGTACAGATAACACCAAACCATTAGATACCGATGGAAATGGCGTAATCAACGCGTTGGACACAGATGATGATGGCGATGGCTTGCTGACCCAATTAGAATCAACTATCGGAACAAACCCCTTAAGTAATGATAGTGATGACGATAGCATTAATGATGCAGACGAAGTCGGCGATGATCACGTTAATATTTTAGATACAGATGGCGATGGTATTATTAATCCACTGGATGCAGATGATGATAATGATTCATTACAAACACGTCTTGAACTTACGCTTAAAACTGATCCATTAAAAGCAGATAGTGATGGAGATGGAATTAACGATGCCCAAGAAATAGGCGATGATTCCAATAAACCAATTGATAGCGATTCTGATGGAATAGTAGATGCTTTAGATACAGTGGATGATCGCATTACTAGTAAAGATAAAGATACAGTTACTGATGATAAAACTGTCACTGATAATAAAATAGACGTTGCGGGTGCTACGGGTGGTGCTAACACGCCTGAGATAACCGTTGATTCTTCCACAGTTGACTCTTCTACAGTTGAAGACGCTTCGCTTCCTAAAGACCCAAAAGCTGAAGATATTATTGCTACTGAAACACCAACGACAAGTGATGATGCGACTGATGTAACTAAAGACACGGATAAAGCAGATGACCCTGTAGA
>CAZMWD010000109.1:5604-7293 GCA_964569685.1 uncultured Cocleimonas sp.
ATTCATCAACGCAATCGTCAACACATGCATTAAATGAAAATAGGGGTTCTTCTCACGAACCATCGTCTTATCAAGCACACCAAAGCTACAAAGCAAGAAAAGTAGAGCAAAACCCAACGTCTTCATCCTATAACAACCCAAAAATTGATGATTTAAAACGCATCAGTAGTATTGACGAGAATGTTGAGTCTTTACTTAGAGACAAAGGCGTTAAATCCTACATTGACCTAAGAGATGTCAATCATAAAATACTCTCCGAGGTAATGGGCTCACCTAACTTTAATGTGCCCAAACAAGAAGTAGAAACATGGCCACACCAATCCAGCCTTGCTGCTAAAGGAGAATGGAAAAAACTGACTGATTACCAAAATTTTAGAAGTAGATCACAAAATGCTGTAAAGAGTTCGGTCTCTACAGCGGAGAATACGCAACAAATAGATGCAAATAAAAAGACCAGTGACAACACTGACATTAATGAAACCAACAGCAATGGGCATCAATACCTAACAGATGATTTCAGTAAAATCAAAGGCATCACTCCAGAAATCACCAAAACACTTAATAATAAAGGCATTATTAATTTCTCCCAGTTACGCTCTTCAAATAGCGACACGCTAAAAAATCACCTCTTAAGTGATAACATCAATCAAGACAAAGTCGATACCGAATCATGGCTTCAACAAGCAGCCTTGGCAGAAGAAGGAAAATGGGATGATCTCGAAGAATATCAAGACTTCTTGAGCATAAGAAACAAGAACGCTAAACCTCAACCGGTATCATCGGATGATAGGCAAATAACTAGTGGAACTGCTCATCCAACTTCACATGAAAAGAGTAACAATAATATAAACCCCATTAGTAAAATCAACGAAACAGACGACCTCACAAAGATTGAAGGCATTGGTCCAAAAATAGCAGAAGTACTAAATAGCCATAAAATCAACACCTTTGAAACATTACACAAAACAACCCGTAACACGCTTAAAACCCATCTGGATAAAGCGGGTTCTCAATTTAAAATGCACGAGCCGGAATCATGGCCACACCAAGCAGGTATGGCTTACCGTGGCGAATGGGATAAACTAAAAGAGTATCAGGATTTCATGATGGGTGGACGTGATGATATAGTCAGTTTAAGTAAATCATCAACGCTTTCTAGTACAGACCTTGCAGACGCAGAAAAACCAGCATCAAACCGTTATGCATCTGATAAAAAACAAGCCTCACTTTCTACAAGCTATGTGGATGATTTAACCAAGATTGAAGGTATAGGCCCAAAAATAGAACAACTACTCAATGAAGCAGGCATTCTAAATTTTGCACAACTCAAAAGCTCCGATAGAGGTACCATCAAATCTATTTTAGATACAGGCGGGCCACAATTTAAAATGCACGAACCAAAAAGCTGGCCTAAGCAAGCAGAATACGCCGACAATGCAGAATGGGAAAAGCTAGAAAAATATCAAGATGAGCTAGTGGGTGGAATATAATTTAAACACCTATCATCACAGTAAAAACAAAGTACGCGTTGTAGGTTGGTGCTGAGGAACGAAGCCCAACATGACACGCTGCTTGTTGGGCTTCGCAAGCTCAGCACCCACCTAGGGTTTGTATTGCGACACCCTCCTAGGAGCCAAATTCGTCAAAGGGAACAACCATTCTCCTCTTTTGAACTAAAAATAGGCACTA
>CAZMWD010000110.1:0-7277 GCA_964569685.1 uncultured Cocleimonas sp.
TTAATAAGAACAATTAAAGCTAGTTTGTTTGGGAAAATTTAGTTTGATGACGCGCATCGACGCATTGGCTAAATCTTGTTTACCTAATTTCTTTGCCGCACATACTTTAAGCTGCAAAGCACCTATTATCGCAGGTGTACCTTGATGATGCTGAATTGTGTATTCAGCACGATTAAATGCAGCAAGGTATGCTCCGCGTTTCATATAGTATTTTGCAACACCCAACTCATTAGAACCCAGTGAGTTCTTCAAAAAAAGTACCCGTTTTCTGGCATCAGCAGCGTAGGGGCTACTAGGATGGCGTGTGAGTAATTTAGAGAAGTCGTGGAATGCTTCTTTTTGACGGACATTATCAAGATCAGAAAAATTACGCGGGAATATTTTATCAACAATACTACCGCCACGGTTAAAATTAATCAGCCCACGAAGGTATAAAGCATAATCTGTTTTTGGACTACGCGGGTAAATACGCAGATAACGGTCGATGGTATCTAAAGCAGTATCCGGCTCATCAAACTTGTAATAAGCGTAGGCTTGTTCTAATAATGACTGTTGAGCAAAACGCCCCAGTGGAAAACGCGCTTCGAGTGTTTCATATTGGCTGATCGCTTTTTCAAAATCAGCTTCTTTAACTGATGCTCTGGCACTTTTGAGTAATTGTACAGCCGATGCAGTAGAGTTTTTATCAACACGATCTTTTTTTGTTCCCTGTCCCGAACAAGCGACAAGTGTCAGTATTAATAAACTAAGCGAAATGATTTTTGTTATATTCATGTAAAAGCCCATTTAGATCCGATCAATTTTTCAGCAATTATACAGTAACATCTTGATACAACAAAATTGATTACAGCATAACGACTACTTTATAATATAGAAACTAATTCCAAATGAAAAACCAATGACAAATCAAAAAAAACTTACTTTTATACTTCCCGAAGAAACAATGGGACAACGCTTAGATCAAGTGATTGCTCAACTTTGCCCAACTTATTCTCGAAGCCAGTTACAAAAATGGATTAAATCAGGGGATATTCTGGTCAATGATAAGCCCGCTAAAACGCGTGATAAAGTCATCGGGGGGGAGCAGGTTATTATTCATCCGGTACTGACAGAAAAAACCGTCGATAAACCCGAAGCGATTGAACTTAATATTGTATTTGAAGATGAACACATTTTGGTTATAAATAAACCTGCTGGTTTAGTGGTTCATCCGGGAGCTGGGAATTTAACGGGTACGTTGGTGAACGGTTTATTAGCGCATAACGAACAGCAAAAGCATTTGCCTAGAGCGGGAATCGTACATCGTTTAGATAAAGACACAACAGGTTTGATGATGGTGGCTAAAACATTAGAAGCGCATACCTCGTTAGTTAATCAATTACAAGCGCGTGAAGTAAAACGTGAATATCTTGCCTTAGTGTCTTTTGATGTTATTGCAGGCGCGACGATTGAGGCTAACATTGGTCGACATCCACGGGATCGAAAACGCATGGCAGTGCATACCACCGGTGCTGGTAAAACAGCGATTACTCATTACCGTGTGGAACAGCGTTTGAAGCATCATACGTTGTTAAGAGTGAACCTCGAAACAGGGCGAACCCATCAAATACGCGTGCATTTAGCATGGAAACATATGCCGATCGTGGGTGATAGAGTCTATGGTGGAAGAGCAAGAGTCCCTGCCAATATAGATGAAGGCACGCGTGAAATATTACAGCGAATGACACGTCAGGCTTTGCATGCGACACGTCTAACGATAGAGCATCCTGCAACAGGCGAGGCTATTTCATGGGAAGCAGAAATGCCAAAAAAGATGCAACGTTTGATTGAGTTATTAGCCAGAGAAAGCGAATAATATAAGCGTAAAAGACACGCTAGAATTTAACTGCAGCATTAATGGCTGTAGTTAAATTAGTTAAATTATGGTTTAAATAAAACCAATCTAAGATTGGTTTTAAAATTTTTTAATCGAGTAAATAATCGTCTTCAAAAACGTCTTTTAAATGACGCTCAAGCGCTTTGCGTTCAAGGTAATCTTCTACATTACGACGAATAACATGCGCTTTTACTTTTTTCCCCGATTGATCCGTTGTATCTTCATCAGGTAAGTTAGGAATAACTTCAGCTTGTAGATTCGCCGGATTTAAGGTTTCATCATTATATCTCATTGTGTTTGCCCTTTGGTTGACAGATCACTGTAGCTTATATTTGCAAGTGTCTGTTTTCTAATTATTATTATAGTTTGTATTGTCTCATGAATTTACTTATGAAGCAATTCAATTCCTGTATACCAGCAAGGTATAGACACATTATAGGGAGTGAAGCTGAACGCTAGATGAGCAAGACGAATTATTTTTTTATTATTTATTATAAAGAGAGTTTTTAGGTATTGTTTAGAAATTCTTGCTCATCATTTTTCGTAAATGCTTGTTGTTGCTTGTTTTTTAACTCGCCATTCAGCTTTTCAGCAATTGATTTTGAGGTATTAATAAATGTCTGAATGGCTTTTTTGTCGTCAATGGGGGAGGGCGTTGTTAACATTAATGATAATCCAGGAATCCATTTGTCTTTTAAATCTTGTGTCGTTAAGGTCCAAGGGTCAACACCATTGGCAATACGAAACAACCCTCTGCTTTTATTATTCTGATCTTTAGCCCTGAAATGATATATGTCCATGTCGCCAAATTGAAGGCCTTGTTGAGTGAGTACTTTTTCAATTTTATTACCATCCAGCCCCTTATCATCTTTGGCAGAAATGAATAGAATGTGTTGCGTTTCTACTGTGTGTTTTTTTCCTGTGTTGGATTCTGTTGTTGATGCTGTCTTTTTTTCTTGTTTCTGAATGGGTGGTTTAATTTCTTGCCTAATCTTAGGCGTACTACCATCTGTGGCAGGAATATCATTTAGCACAGATGTAAAAATATCGCCATTATCATCGACAATGCGGGGAACAGCCCCGATGTCTTTTTCTTGTGGCATTTTACGGCGACTGACCTGCCCAAGAATATACAGCGCCAGTATAATCAAGATACCTGCGATAGTAATAAGAAGACTGATTATATCCATTTAAAATTCCCTTAAATTATTAGTTTTCAGACCTTATTCCTGCGTCATGCGTGCTGCTTCGTTCACATCAACTGAGACCAATCGAGACACCCCAGGTTCCCGCATGGTGACACCAATTAAATTATCAGCTAATTCCATGGAGGTTTTATTGTGAGTAATAAAGATAAATTGTACGCGTTCCGACATTTTTCGTACCAATTCGCAAAAACGTCCAACATTGGCTTCATCCAGTGGTGCATCAACTTCATCTAGCATACAAAAAGGCGCGGGGTTTAGCTCAAAAATTGCAAATACCATAGCAACCGCTGTTAATGCCTTTTCACCGCCCGACATCAAATGAATACTACTAATGCGCTTACCTGGTGGTTGCGCCATGATAGAAATACCCGTGGTTAATAGATCGTCGCCGGTCATCTCTAAGTGGGCTTTACCGCCACCGAATAATTGCGGGAACATTTCTTGAATACGCACATTGACTTTATCAAAGGTATCTTTAAATAAATTGCGGGTGTCGCGGTCTATTTTGCTAATGACGGCTTCAAGTGTTTCTAAAGCAGAAACAAGGTCTTCATTCTGTTGATCAAGATAAATCTTGCGCTCACTTTGTGTTTTAAACTCTTCAATTGCCGCCAGGTTAATGGCACCTAAATGACTGATTTTACGTTGCACATCTTCTAATGCTTTTTGATGTGATTTAAGTGTGATTGATGTGTTTTCAGCGTCTTCTTTAAGTGACTGTTTTAAACTGTTTTCATCGAATTCTGTTTCGTCAAACTGCTCTTGTAAGGTCTGTTCGCGTACACTGACTTCTTGCCATTCCAGTTTTAGTGTTTCTAACAGGGTACGAAATGTTTCAACGTGATTTTCGGCTTCGTGACGTTTGAGTTCTTTTTGACGAATATCATTATCAATACTTTGTAAATTATCGCGTGCGCTAGTAAGTTCTGTTTCGGCTTGCTTACGAAGCTCTATTTGTTGTTCTAGCTGTGATTGTAATTCATCCTGCTGAATAATCTCTTCGCCCGATTGTTGTTCTATTAAGCCCGCTTTACGTTTTTCTAACTGGCTTAAACGATCTTCAAAACGGGCTAACTGCTGCTCGGCGCTGGTATGGTTGGCCTTATAGGTTTCTAGCTGTATCTGGGTTTGTTGCAACGTGCTTTGCAGTGCTTGTGTCTGCTGGCGTTGCCCAGTAACAGCGTCCTGCAAAGGTTGTTGATCTGTTTGCAGGGTGTTTTTATCTTTTTCTAAGGTTTCCATTAGCGTCAATGCTTTATTGCGTAACAACGTCGCACTTTGATGCGATGCTTGTTCACTGCTATGGCGCAATTCTAATTCAGCTATTTCCGTAATAATACGTTGCTGATTGGATTCGGTTTGTTTGATGCGATTCTGCGTGGCATCAATTTTAGATTGAGCTTGCGATTGTTCGCGGTGCAAGCTATTGAGTTGATTTTGTAATTGTGATTTTTGCTCATCTGATTGATTTAATGCTTCGCGACCTGTTTCGATTGCCGTTTGTTGCGTTTCAACGTCATTTTTTAGGGTGTTAAGTTGTGTTTGAATGTCTTCAATTTCTTTTTGACGTGCGAGTACACCGTCACGTTGATTTTGTTTGTCTTTACCCTGTTTTTTAAGCCAATTTACGCCGAGTAAAATACCCTCACGGGTGATTATGATTTCGCCTGATTTTAACGTTGCTTGTTTTTTAATAGCATCGTTAATATTATCTGCACAAAAAACATGTGAAAGCAGGGCTTGTAATGCAATAGGCTGGCTAATTTTTTCAGCAAGAGAGCCTTTATTAATGGGGTTTGATGAGACAGATTCAAAGATAAACGATGCGCTCACATCAGGTGCATCTTGCATCGCTTGTTGTAAGGTGTTTTGATCCGATTTATCCAGTTGAATCGCTTCTAATTGATCCCCTAGAACCGTTTCTAAGGCGGTTTCCCAACCGGCTTCTACTTCGATACTTTCTGCTAGGCGAGGGTGCTTGTCTAATTGATGCTGGCTTAACCAGTTAGCAAACTGCTGTTTTAATTTACCGCCCGAACCCTTACCAAGCCCCGCTTGTTGCAATGCTTCTAAAGAGGCTAAACGCCCTGTTAATGATTGTAATTGTGAACGGTTTGTTTCTAGTTCTTTTTGTAACGATTGATTGTGATCTATTTGATCTTGATGATTTTGTTTGCTTTTTTCAAACGTTTGTTGCGCTTCTTGATGTTTGGTTTTAAGCGCACTTAATGATGTTTGTTGCTCACTCAATTCGGTTTTATGCGAGCGTGTACTAAAAACACCCTGATCGGTTTGTAAGCGAGTGAGCCGCTCTACAACATGTTGAATTTGGTTTTCTAATTGCTCCATGCGCGCGCGTTCAACCTGTGCTTGTTGGGTTGGCTCGGCAAGGTTTTGTTGAAGATCATTCCACTGTTGTTGCCAATCGAAAAGCTTCTGTTCCGCTGATTGTAACGTGCTACTCGCTGTTTCAAACGCATTACTTTGCTGTTTAAATTGTGGTTCTAATGTGGCTAATTGTTGTTTAGCCGTTTCTAACGCCTGCAAGTCTTCTGCTTTATGATGTTTGGCACCACTCAGTTCTTCTTCAATCTGGCTTAAATCACGTTGGTAACGCGTTTCTAATTCTTTTTGATGTTGAATGGTTTGTTCGATACGCGATATTTCTGAACCCACTTGGTAAAACTCAGCCTGCACTTTATTGAGTTTATTATTCGATTCGCTGTGTTCGGTGCGCTTACTTTCTATTTTATTTTCTAAGGAGCGTTGTTCTGCTAATTGTGCTTGGTGTTGGGTGGCTTTTTCATTAATGATACTTTGGCGCACAACAATATCATCTTGCACCTGTTGTAAGCGTAATAATAATAGTTCGGCACTGAGTCTGCGTTCTGTTTCTTTGTGCTTCTTAAAACGTTCAGCGGCTTTAGCTTGGCGATCAAGATGCGCCAGTTGTTTTTCTAATTCTTCGCGAATATCACTTAAACGTTCCAAGTTTTCGCGGGTGTGACGAATCCGGGTTTCAGTTTCACGGCGGCGTTCTTTGTATTTAGAAATACCCGCAGCTTCTTCTATAGTATTGCGTAATTCTTCGGGTTTGGCTTCAATCAAACGTGAAATCATGCCCTGTTCGATAATCGCATAACTGCGAGGACCCAGACCTGTACCCAGAAAAATATCGGTAATATCACGACGACGGCAACGTGTGCCGTTAAGAAAATATTTTGATTGTCCGTCACGTGAGATTTGGCGTTTAATCGCAATTTCCGAAAACTTAGCGTATTCACCGCCTAGGCTGGCATCGGAATTATCAAATATTAATTCGATGGTCGCTTGCCCAATCGGTTTACGACTGGATGAGCCATTAAAAATAACATCATCCATCGAAGCGCCGCGCAAATGCTTAGCCGAACTTTCACCCATCACCCAACGCACCGCATCAATGGTGTTTGATTTGCCACAGCCATTTGGCCCAACGATTCCTGTCAGGTTACTGCGCATGTCAATCGTAGTAGGATCTACAAACGATTTAAAGCCTGCAATTTTAAGTGTACTGAGTCGCATGTAGGTTAGAAAACGTTTAAAAAAGTGTGTGTGATAGATTCGGGAAGCATAACCGCCTATCATAAATAATGTGGTTCGGAGTTACAATGAATAGTTGGCTTGTACTCTGTTTTATAGAATTAATAATATCAGTCGTTTTGTTGAACCATAGAAAAAATATCAGCAAGCATTTTTAATCATGAATAAGTAAAAGATGAAAAATAAAAGTACATTTATAGCAATTCATCATGTCAGTGTGATAGTTGCTAACCTTGAACAATCACTCCATTTCTACTGTGATATATTGGGTTTAGAGATAGATCAAAGTCGTCCTGATTTATCATTTGATGGCGCATGGTTACAAATAAACCCACAGCAGCACATTCATTTATTGCACGTTGATAATCCCGATAGCACGACGCAACGTCCTGAACACGGTGGTCGAGACCGTCATACTGCGTTTAAAGTGGCGGATATAAATACCATTCAATCAGCATTGGATCAACACCAAATTACCTATACGAAAAGCCATTCGGGTCGTTCCGCATTGTTTTGTCGAGACCCTGATGGTAATACATTGGAAATACTGGAATGACTAAAACAGCGTCTACAAAAGTCTCTACAAAATCAGAAACCCTTAAAAAAGACTTTCA
>CAZMWD010000111.1:0-2276 GCA_964569685.1 uncultured Cocleimonas sp.
AAGACTATAAATGGGCGCATATTGATATTGCAGGTACGGCGTGGACGGGTAAAAATTCGACGGGGCGACCTGTACCGTTGTTGTCACAGTATTTGATTAATTATTCTTGCAAATAAAATTTCAATAATATGATTTGTCGTGTTCTATTGAAATAGAAGATATCTACCATGAAGCGCATGAAGAGCCTGAAGAAAAGATAAACCCCTTCATGGTCTTCATGCACTTCATGGTAAAAAATGCTGTAATACAGAGTTAGATAGGTTATACAGAGAGTAAAAAGTTGACAGATATAAACTTCTACGTTGGTAAACAAGATACGCTTAATGGCAGGCTTTTGATTGCCTGCCGCCTTGTAAAAATGGCATTTGAACGCAATATGCACGTGCATATCCATACCGATGATGAGCGCACCAGCCAAACGCTGGATAGCTTATTGTGGACACAAGAAGCGCCTAGTTTTTTGCCTCATAGCGTTATTTTAGAAGAACAAGATAAGGGTGAAAGGTTAGATAAGATCACACTCTCCCATAGCGTTGAACCCATGACACACTGTGATTATCTCATCAATCTATCTAACCAACGCCCTGCTTTCTTTTCACGTTTTAAGAAGGTGGCAGAAATAATTGACCAAGATGAAAGTATTTTAGAGGCAGGTCGTGAACGCTATGCGTTTTATCGAGATCGTGGTTATACGTTGGAGTATCACCAACTTTAAAAATTGTATTTTGGGAGGGTTAGCAACGCTTTATTGTTACCATGAAGAACATGAAGGTCATGAATAAAAACACGTCGCTTCCTGCTCTCTTATGATACAAAATTTTTTTGATTTTAATTGTATCCAATTTATCAATTTGAGCTAATCAGATAAAGTTAAGCACTAAGGAGTTAAATAACTTCGATATTCTAACTTATCCAACTTATTTCATTCACGTTCCTAACACATAGATCAATTGCAGACTAATTAACGCAAAAATACCCGCCAATATATCATCCACCATAATTCCAAAACCGCCACCAACTTGTTTATCCAGAATAGAGATGGGCCATGGTTTCCAAATATCAAATAAACGGAACAGTGCAAAGCCAATGATGATCCAAATCCAGCCTGCGGGTGCGGCAATCATGGTGATAAAGTAGCCGGCAAATTCATCCCAAACAATGCCCGAATGATCGTGAACGCCCAGCATGTTAGAGGATTTATCGCAGATCCAAACACCCACAACACATACCATTGCGGTGATTAATAAATAAACGGGAAGTGATAAGGGCTGCATGAGTAAATAAAGCGGGATGGCAGCAAGTGTGCCGAATGTTCCGGGGGCAAAAGGGGCAAGACCACTACCGAAACCAAATGCTAAAAAATGAACGGGATTTGTCATCACCTTGCGATTCAAATCAGGAATTTTTTGTGTCTTGCTCTCGTTACTTTTCGCCATGAAAGTGATTGTAACCTGTCGCCGTTAATTCATGCGAGTTTTCATCTATTATTATATGGGTTTGATCCGTGATAACACCGATACAACTTACTGTGAGTTTTGTGTTTCCCATTTTTTTTAAAAATTCAGGCTCTTTATTTTTGGGAATCGTAAATAATAATTCATAATCATCACCGCCTGATAATGCAAATTGAAGTGCTTGTTTGTTTTTTAATTTTTTTAATACTGATGACAGTGGTAATTTACTAAGAGTAAGTTTGGCTCCAACGTTTGAAGCATGTAAAATATGCGATAAATCTTGTAGTAGACCATCGGACACATCAATACACGCGCTTGCAAAATCCTTAATAACGCTACTTTCTGTTAGACGTGCGTGCGGATAGTTTAAATGCTTTTCGCAAAATTCTTTATCTTGTTTTGATAATGATAAGTGACCGAGTATGGATTGCAGACCCGCTGCCGCATCGCCCAATGTGCCTGTTACATAAATTTTATCACCGACGTTTGCACCACTTCTAAGTAATGCCCTACCCTTGTTGACAAAGCCCATGACTTGAATGCTAATGGATAATGGTCCCCGTGTGGTATCGCCACCTACCAAATAAATAGTGTTTTGCGTTGCTGTGGTTTTTAAACTTGCACTAAATTCAGATAACCAATGTGCTTCAATTTCTGGCAGGGTTAACGCCAAGGTAAACCATGCGGGTGTTGCGCCCATTGCAGCAAGGTCGCTAAGATTAACCGCTAAGGCTTTATGTGCAATGGCGTTGGGGGATGTGTTTTCTGGAAAATGCACGCCAGCAATAAGCGTGTCAATTGACGTAACCAGTTGTTTGTTGG
>CAZMWD010000111.1:2376-7267 GCA_964569685.1 uncultured Cocleimonas sp.
AACACCCTTTTCAATCTCAGGAGAAACCGACAAAGACGTATCTTCCCACGTGAAGTAACGCGCTATGAGATCAAATTCACTCAATACTAACTCGGTTTCTTTGCTGTTGATTCGCTGTGTTTTTTATTACTGGAATATTTTTTAAAAGCGGGCTTTTTGATTTTTTCTAGCTTACTTATTTTTACTGGTTTTTTCTCGTTTACTGGTTTTTTGTCGCTGGCTTCTGTTTTCTTTAGCGCTTTTTTACTTTGATCAGATTCACTCGCACGTAATTTTTGACCTAATTTATCCAACACACCATTCACAAATTTATGCGCTTGATCAGCACCAAATTTTTTAGTGAGATTAACCGACTCATTAACGATCACTTTGTAGGGTGACTCAGGATGATTCAACATTTCACAACAGGCTAAACGCAATACCGCACGCTCTATTTGATCTAAGTTTTTGGCTTCACGATCTAAAAAGGGCTTTAATTCTGCATCAATTTCATCGGTTTTTTCAATCGCACATTTTGTTAATGATTGAAAATACGCCATATCTGCTTTTGGCATATCGGTTGATAAGTCTTTATCTTCTTGCAAACCAGCATAAATATCTTCGTAGCTGTTTTGTGTCATTTGCCATTGGTAAATAGCGATCAGCGCAAGTTTGCGCGCCACACGGCGTTGGGAGATATATTGTTGTTTGTTTTTATCGACTGGCATTTTAATATTTCGCTATTAATTTCATCACTAAAAGGAAAGTATCGTTATTTGTTGAATTGATTAAGTAAGGAAACCATTTCAATGGCGGTAACCGCTGCTTCTGCACCTTTGTTACCCGCTTTTGTACCCGAACGCTCAATCGCTTGTTCGATAGAGTCGGTGGTAATAATACCGTTCACAATTGGCATGCCGGTATCTAATGCAATACTGGCTAAACCTTTCGCAGAGGCATCCGCAACAATATCAAAATGCGGTGTGCTACCACGAATAACCGCACCTAAGGCAATCACAGAATCATATTTACCACTGTTTGCCATGGTTTGTACCATTACGGGCAATTCAAAGGCACCCGGTACGCGCACAATTTCTATTGCTTTATCAGTAACGCCGTGACGTTGTAGTGTATCAATTGCGCCGTCGAGCAAACTTTCCACAACGAATGAATTAAAACGCGCAACGGCGATGCCAAACTTTGCTTTACCTGCATTAAAATCACCGGCGTATTCTTTGATGTTACTCATAATTCTTATCCTATAATGTTCTTTACTTTAGTCTTACTCTATTCTTTGCTTCATTGTTACTTTCTGACGTATTCTGTAATTTCCAGACCAAAACCTGCCAAACCATGTAGCGTCATCGGTGCGCTCATTACGCGCATTTTAGTAATACCTAAATCACTTAAAATTTGTGCGCCGATACCAAATGTTTTAAGACTGGAAGGCGAGTCATTTTCTACCGGTTGTTGTGCGTTATTTTTATCTAATTCTTTTAGGCGATTTAAGGTATTTGCTTGTGCGCTTCCACGAAGAATAACAATAACGCCCTCACCCGCTTCATCCATCGTTTGCATTACGTTTCTTAGTGGCCAACTACACCCTTCTTCATCTAATGCTAACGTATCACAGAGGCTATCTTCGAGATGCACACGCACCAATGTTGGTTTATCGGTTACCACGCCTTTTACAAGTGCGGTATGGGTATATTCGCTGGTATCATCCGCATACGCTACCACATTAAACTCACCAAATTCAGTTTTAAGCACGACTTCGTGTTCGCGTCGAACGGTTTTCTCATGTTGCACACGATACCGAATTAAATCTTCAATGGTGCCAATTTTTAAATTGTGCTGTTCGGCAATTTTAACCAAATCATCACGGCGAGCCATACTGCCATCTTCATTTAATATCTCGACAATGGCTGCTGCGGGTTCAAAACCTGCCATACGGGCTAAATCACAACCTGCTTCGGTATGACCCGCACGGGTTAAAACCCCACCAGGTTGCGCCATTAACGGAAATATATGACCCGGTAGCACAATGCTTTTTGGTGTTGCATCGGGGGCAACTGCAGCGCGGATAGTTAACGCACGATCATAAGCAGAAATACCGGTTGTCACGCCTTCGGATGCTTCAATTGATACCGTAAAATTGGTGCTGAACTCTTCATTATTTTCAGACACCATGAGGGGTAAGTTCAACTGTTTACAACGCTCTGCTGTAATTGGCATACACACTAAACCACGTCCATGAGTCGCCATAAAGTTAATATCTTCTGGGCGCACTTTAGAGGCAGCCATCAAGAAATCACCTTCGTTCTCACGGTCTTCATCATCTACGATAATGACCATTTTTCCTTCGGCAAGGTCTGCTACTATTTCTTCTATGCTGTTAAATTTCATTAAACCATCTTTTTTTAGTTAATCTGTCAATCGGTAGCTAAGAGCCTGTCCGAGGATAGAGAACCTACTGCAAATCCCATATAATCCATAAAGTGATATTATCGAAATCGTTAAATAGCCGTGCTATTCGCCTCATTCTATAATATCACCTTATGACTTCTCTGTGATTTTCGCTACAATTTCTATTCTCGGACAGCCTCCTAGGAGCCTGCGCAGGAATGACGCATTTATGCTTTGTGATAACCGTTTTCTGCTAAAAACGCCTCTGTAATAGTTGATCCATTTCCCTGATTTTCAAGCGTGCCACCTTGAATTAATCGCTCTAAATAGCGCGCAATCACATCGACTTCTAAATTGATTTTTGTTCCTTGTTGATACGCATCAATAATTGTTTCTTGAATCGTATGCGGTACGATATTAATCTCAAAAAATACACCCTCCACTTTATTGACTGTAAGGCTAACGCCATCAATCGTAATTGAGCCTTTGGCAGCAATATATTTGGCAAGATCATCGGGTGCTTGAATACGAAAGCGTTCCGACCGACCATCGTTATGGCGCGATATTACCTCACCCAAACCATCCACATGACCACTCACTAAATGACCGCCTAAACGAGTTTGTAGGGTTAATGCTTTTTCAAGATTAACCTCAGAACCTGTTGATAAGTTACCTAATGAGGTAAGCGATAATGTTTCCCGCGACACATCTGCGGTAAACGTCGAACCTGTCATCGCAATCACTGTTAAACACACGCCATTTACGGCGATACTATCCCCTAGTTCAACATCCGACATGCCCAGCTTGCCGGTATTTACGACCAACGCCATATCACCGCCTTTAGGCTGTAATTCTGCGAGTGTACCGATGGATTGGATTATGCCTGTAAACATGCGGAGTTAGGTGCTGTATTAGGGCTGGGTATTATCTATCAGCTTGCGATAGATAGAAAGCGACTTATTCGGTTTATTCATTATTGATTGATATTAAATATTAAGATGATTATTCTTACATACAATCTAATAGCATGATGGAAACTCTATGCAATATAAAATAATATTCACTCTCCCACTTACTATGGCTTTAATGACATCTGCTTGTACCCTTAACGAAGGTGATCCTCAAGTGACGCTATGTCAAAAGCTATCCGAAGACCTTAGTAAGAATGGCGCATTAAATTGGGATCAAGCGACTAAAACACCGCTTCAAGATAAAAGTATCAAAGTGGATGTGCGTACCAGTAAAGATAATTCAACCACGGTTAAAGGAACCTGTGTTTATCCCACTAACGAGGATGCTGCAGGCGAGGATTTTGAAATAAATACAGGGGATGAATATGAAAACCTTCCCAATAGTATGGTAGTTAATGGCAAGCAAATCGAAATAAATGAGCTCTACCGTGCCATTCAAAATGTGACAGGGCAATCGGTTAAAGATACCTTGAAAAAAATTCACTAAGCCTGCCTTATTTACAAATCAAATGAAGGAGATCCTGATTGCCTGATAAATGAACAATTTTATGCTACATGATGCGCTATAGTTTGGATACATAAAGTAGTTCACTCTCAAAAACCTAGCGTAACAACCTGTGATTTATGGCAAGCGATCTAATATTTGTATTAGCCGGTCAATCCAATATGGCGGGCGTGGGTCATTTTAACGAATTACCCAATTGGCTAAAAGTAAAACCCCGCAATGTCGAATTCTACCAATATGGTCGGCTCGCCCGTTTTTCTGATCAACCCTTAGGGCGTATCGGCCCAGAAGTGGCCTTTTCTAAATTTATCGCCGCCTATTACCCAGGTAGACGAATTGCTATCGTAAAATATGCAGTCGGTGGTACATCCATCTATGATTGGGCTAAAAATTGGAATCCTAGAATTTCACGACGTTTAACTGACAGCCCTATTCGTAATAGCCTGTATGATGTTATTCGCCGGCAAATAGGTTGGAGCCATGTACTTGATAATCAAAACACGGTGTCTGCTTTTTTGTGGATGCAAGGTGAGCGCGATGCGCGTTTCCCAGATGCTGCCAATGCTTATTTAGGTAATATATCCAATCTAATTAATGATTTCCGGCGTGACTATCAAAGTCCGAGTGCCCAATTTATTTTAGGACGCATTAACCCACCCAGCTCTGTCAATCGACCTGCGGTCAACATTGTTCGTCGCGCTCAAGAAAATATTAGTCGCCAAAAGCGAAATACGAATTTTATCAATACGGATGATTTACAAAAACACCCGGATCAGATTCACTACAATACGCGCGGTCAAATATTATTAGGTAGACGTTTTGCCGATGAATTTAGACGAATGCATGGCAACCGCTAATAACCAGAGGGGTGGTTTACCGAGATTTAATAACTAGTTAATTCTTCAGGTAGTTGTTAAGCGTAGTTGTTAAGCGTAGTTGTTAAAGGAAAAATGGTCGGGATGGCCAGATTCGAACTGACGACCACCACACCCCCAGTGTGGTGCGCTACCAGACTGCGCTACATCCCGAC
>CAZMWD010000112.1:0-3465 GCA_964569685.1 uncultured Cocleimonas sp.
AAAGCTTACTTAATTATGCCGAAGCAATCGGTTTAGCCTTTCAGGTGCATGATGATATTTTAGATATTGAGAGCGATACAGAAACATTAGGTAAACAACAAGGCGCAGATATTGCCGCTGGGAAGCCGACGTATCCTTCGATAATAGGAATAGAGAAATCGAAGAAAAAAGCATTTGATTTGCACCAAAGTGCTTTAGATTCACTTGCAGGATTTGGTGAAGAAGCAGATTTATTGCGAGAAATTGCAGGATTTATTGTAAAGCGACTGTCGTAAATCACGTATAATATTGAAAAACTATGTCAAAAACCATATTAAAAGCCATGCCACAAGTAATTAATGATCCACAGCAACTGCGAGAATTAAGTGTTGATCAGCTTCCGGCTGTGTGTGATGAGGTGCGTGAATTTTTATTAGATACTGTTTCTAAATCTGGCGGTCATTTATCTGCTGGGCTTGGCGTAGTTGAATTAACCGTTGCTCTGCATTATGTGTTTGATACCCCAAAAGATAAAATTATTTGGGATGTTGGTCATCAAGCTTATGCTCATAAAGTACTAACGGGACGCCGTGATTCATTAAGTAGCATCAAAAAGAAAGGTGGCTTATGTGGTTTCCCAAGAAGAGAAGAAAGCGATTTTGATACCTTCGGAGTAGGGCATTCAAGTACCTCTATTAGTGCGGCGCTAGGTATGGCGTTAGCTGCTAAGCAACAAGGTGTTGATCGAAAATCTATTGCTGTCATTGGTGATGGTGCGATGACGGCAGGAATGGCGTATGAAGCACTTAATCATGCGGGTGATATAGATGAAAGCATGTTAGTTGTGCTAAATGATAATGATATGTCAATCTCACCTAATGTGGGTGGTTTAAGTAAATATCTTGCGCGTTTATTATCAGGGCGTTTTTATTCTTCGATGCGCGAAGGCAGTAAAAAAATACTAGCAAATACACCGAGCATGAAGCGTTTTGCACGACGAGCAGAAGAGCATACCAAAGGTATGATTATGCCTGCAGCTACCTTATTTGAAGAAATGGGGTTTGTTTACTACGGTCCCGTTGATGGACATGATGTGATCGAGCTGGTTAAGATGCTTGAGAATATTAAAGACATCAATGAGCCTAAGTTTTTACATATCGTAACGAAGAAAGGTAAAGGCTATAAGCGCGCAGAAGAAGACCCTTGTTTGTATCATGGCGTATCACCTTTTGATCTTAATAGTGGAATAAAAACTGCGACTGTAAATGACAGTAGTAAACAGTCGTCTCTAACTTATACAGATGTGTTTAGCCAATGGATTTGCGACATGGCGACACGTGATGAACGCTTAGTGGCTATTACGCCTGCAATGTGTGAAGGTTCTGGATTAGTTGAGTTTTCAAAGCAATTTGAAGATAGGTATTACGATGTAGCCATTGCCGAACAACATGCGGTTACCTTGGCAGCAGGTATGGCTTGCGAAGGCTTAAAACCTGTTGTGGCTATTTATTCTACTTTTTTACAGCGTGCTTATGATCAACTAATTCATGATGTGGCTTTACAAAACTTGTCCGTTTTATTTGCAATAGATCGGGCTGGGCTAGTGGGCTCTGATGGGCCAACGCACTCTGGTAATTATGATTTGTCTTTTCTGCGCTGTATTCCAAACATGGTGATAATGGCACCTACCGATGAAAATGAATGTAGGCAGATGTTATATACTGGTTTCCAATTAGATGGCCCTGTTGCGGTACGTTATCCGAGAGGAAAAGGCTTGGGTGTTCAGCCACTAGAAGAAATGACGATGCTAGAGTTGGGTAAAGGTGTTGTGGTTCGTAACGGCACTCGCAAAAAGAATACTATTGCTATTTTGTTGTTTGGCTCATTATATAAAGAAGCGATGCAAGCAGCGGAAGTGTTAGATGCGACACTGGTTAATATGCGTTTTGTGAAACCACTTGATGATGCATTAATTATTGAAATGAGCCAGGCGCATGATTTACTTGTTACGCTCGAAGATAATGCCATTCAAGGCGGGGCAGGTAGTGCGGTCAATGAATTTAGTAATAAAGCATTCCTTAAAACACCGGTTGTGAATCTGGGTATTCCAGATGAATATATAGAACACGCGGAAAGAGACGAGCAACTTGATGCAATTAAATTAAATGCAAAAGGTATTATTGATCAAATCTCCCTTATTGAAAGCGGTAAATATTGCAAGCAAGCTGTTGCTCCGGTAGCATCTGTCGCCTCTAATTGATTTTTATAGAATATTTTTGAAATGCCCGCTATCTATACCCTAAAAGTTGTTGCTGATTTTGCTGCTGCTCATACGCTGAGAAATTATCCCGGTGCCTGTAGCCGTATGCATGGACATAACTGGAAAATAGAAGCAGAAGTAGTTGCTCATGAGCTTGATGAGATTGGCATGGCAATTGATTTTAAAGTGATCAAACGCGAAGTACGTGCTATTGCTAAAGAGCTGGATCATTACTATTTGAATGATTTGGAAGCGTTTCAAGAAATTAACCCTACCGCAGAGAACATCGCGCGTTATTTTTTTATGGAATTATCTCAGCGCTTAAATAGTAGCCAGAACGATAAACCTCAGATTAACGTTTCTTCGATTACATTATGGGAGACAGAGCGTGCGTGCGTGCGTTATTCTGAAAGCTAATAGGGGTTATGGGGCGTTTTATGATTTTTGGCAAAGAGATGAAAATAAAAAGATTAGCTAATGACTTTCAATGTTGTATCTATAGAGGTTTTTAGGTCAACTAGACGATTAGCGACTTTATCATCAACCGTGTTTGTTTGATTACTCGAGCGAATCAAGTCGTGAGCAATATTAATAGCAGCCATAACCGCTATTTTTTCAGCACCAATTATTTTCCCATTGCTTTTAATTTCTTGCATCTTCTCATTAAGCATAGAAGCCGAAGCTAGCAAAGATTCGTGCTCACCTTCCGGACAAGCTATCTTGTATTCCTTTTCCATTATTCTAATGGCTACAGGGATTGATTTATCTGACATACCAACTACCTTTATCGGGATTAAGAATTAGGATTAAGATGTACTGTCTATGGTCTTTAATCGACCTATCATCGCTTCCACTTGGACGCGGGCTTTATCATTTTTTTCTTGTAGTACAGAACGATCTTGCAAAAGCTCATGATTGCTTTTTTTAAATGCGGAATTTTCAGTTGAAAGCTGTTTGCAAATTGCGAGTAATTGATTAATAGACGTTTCTAAATTTTCAACTTCTGATTTAAGAAAGCCTTTTGTGTTCTTTGTGTTCTTTGTGTTGTGTTCATCCATAAAAAAAACCAAAGTCATATAATTAATGAAATACTGGATAATGAGTATACGGAATTACCAGTAAAAACACAAAGACAAGCAGGCGATATTAAATCTAAAATTGTTAGGGATACCCATGTTTATTATTATTTATCTGATTTGTAATCGCCGTAATAAGAATAACCATAA
>CAZMWD010000112.1:3565-7258 GCA_964569685.1 uncultured Cocleimonas sp.
ACACTTATGGTATGAACGGCTTCTTCAATCGTTGTTTTATCACTGATTAAGTCAGATAAACCCGGAGATACTTTCTCATCAAGTAAATTATGTAAGTAGCCCTTGCGCATATCAGCATCAATTAAAAGTACTTTTTGTTCGCCCGATGCGAGTACCGCTGCAAAGTTTGATGATATGAATGATTTGCCTATGCCGGGAGAAGGGCCCGTAATCATTACGATATTGTTTTTAGCTTCAAGTAGTGCAAAGTGCAAACTAGTACGAAGACTCCGTAAACTTTCTATTGCTGCATCAGTAGGGTTTTCTATGGCTAATAATGATTTCTGTCGCCTGTGTTTAGCTTTCAGGCTGCCGGTTAGTTTTACGCCTTTAGATAAAGGCACAGTGGCGTAAACAGGTATTCCTAGTGCTTCTTCTAGTTTTTCGGGGTTATCAACCGTATGGTGTAATGCTTTGCGTAGGAAAACAGTTAAAATACCCAGCATTGTTCCCAATAAAAGACCAAGTGCAAGTATCATTCCTTTTTTGGGCTTAGTTGGGTTGTCGTGAACCACTGCCTTATCAATAATATAGACATTGCCCACACTGCTTGCTTTGGCAATCTTGAATTCTTGGATATTGTTTAATAAATCTAAATAAATGGTACTGGCTACTTTAAAATCACGTTCGTATTTTAATAATTTTTGTTGGGTTTCGGGTAGTTTTGATATTTGGGAAATTGTTTTTTTCTTGCGGTTTTTTAATTTATTTTCTTGAGAGAGAATGGACTGAATAGTGGGGTGATTCGTTGTATATCTTTGACCTAGCTCATCTCTTTTTAAAGACAAACGCTGTAGTTCAGTGTCAAGCCCAGCTACTACATCTAAAATAGCCTGAGTTTCCATAGATAAATCAGCGGTTTGGTTTTCTGTGCGGTATTGTTTTAATAGCGCCTCTGTTTTATCTACTCTGTCTCTAACTGGTTTAATTTGTTCATTTAAGAATTTTAAGGCATTGCTGGCTTCTTCTGAACTACGCGATTTATTTTGCTGAAGGTAGGTTTTAGAAATATGGTCAAGGGTATTGACAATAATTTTTTTATTTTTACCTTCTAACGCTAAGTTAATAATACCTGTTTTCTTGCCTTTTTCTGAGGCTCTAATATTGGTTTGAAGGTATGATACTGCCCTTAAATTAGATAGTTTTGTGATTACGTATTTTGTACCGGGTAAACCATTGAGTTGAGATACGAAGATACTAAAAGATTGGTCGCTCGATCTTGAGGGTTGTCCTACTTTTCCGTCAAATAATAAGGTGTCTTTAGACATAACTTTAAATGTTTCATTTTCACCCTTAATGAGCGTTAGTGTTTGATTTAACCATATATCGGGCACATTTAAACTTTCGATTTTAATCTTTTCATTTCCCCAAGCATACTGATGCATGAAAGAATCGATTTTGTCCCAAATTAAAGGGGGTTTATTGGTTTGTTCTGGGCTGAAAAAACGTTTATATAAATTGCCGAATAGGGGTACTCTTTTAGGTTTGGCTGTAATATCTAAATTTAGCGCAGTTACTGCTTGTCCGATTATCTTTCTGGATTTTATAATTTCAAGTTCAGTTCCAACGGATGCTTCATCACCCCCTAAGCCTGCGATTTCTTCAATACCTGGGATTGCTGATTTTGTTGATTCTACCTGTAATAAGGCATCTGCTTTATAGATGGGTGATTGACCAAATGCATAGATAAAAGCAAGAATAGTCGCTATTGTAGTAAAAAATAGAATCAGCCATTTGCCATTCCAAATAGTATGAATGAGTTGTAATAAATCAATCTCATCGTCTTCTTCTTTGGCAACTGTCATGCCTTGTGTCTTATCATTCATGGATAGTTATTTACTGCGTATGTTGAGGTGTTTTGAAGTTACTTCCAGAGTTTCTTTTGCCAAGCATCAAGCCCAGATTCTATTAAGGAAAGGGCTGAAACAAATGCTTCTTCATTTTTTTTGTAAGGATCAGGTACTTCTTGATTATCAATCCATTTGCCTATTAAGTGGACTTTTCCACGGGCTTCTGGAAATTTTGATTGAATCGCGTTGATGTGTTTTTGTTCCATGGTTAGGATCAAATCCGATTTGGAAACTAGTACGGTATTAATTTGTTGGGCGCAATGGTTATTAAGGTCAATGCCTTTTACTGTCATGAGGTCAACAGATTTTGGGTCTGCAGGCTTCCCTACCAGTGCGCCGATCCCCGATGAAAACACAGTTAACTGAGGTTGTTGGTGCTTGAGTAATACCTCGCCCATGGGGCTACGGCAAATATTACCAATGCATACTATCATTACGTTATTAAACATGGCGCTAATTTACTATTACTTGGCTAGGTTATCAACCGAAGTTGCAGAATCAAGTGAAGGTAAAATCTTAGAAATAACACGATTCCAACGAGAAATAGGTGCTGCAGTTACGTAAATAATATCGCGTTTACGTAAATTGAATTGCTCTGCCAGTAACAATGAATGCACAGATCGTAAATTTAATTGATACACAGTGGCTAATTTATCGTTTGGTTTTTCTTTACGGATTACAAAAATACCACTTGGGTTGGCCGACTCCTCTTTTATTCCGCCGGAGTTGCTGAGTGCTTCTGCAAGCGTTACATTAAATCTATTGAGTCGAATAGTGCCGGGTTTATTAACCTCGCCCATAACAAATATTTTTTCTGTTCTATCTCTATCTGCTATATGTAGCGCATCACCGCCACGAAGCACGTAGTTCTGCCTATTGTCTCCTTTTCGAAACAGTGCATCTAGGTCGATGAGAATTTTTTGCTTGTTGTGTCTGGAGAGTAGGGCGTAGTCAGCGGCTTCTTTATCTGTATCACGTCCGATGTTTCTTAAGCCGCCTGCTTTAGCAATAGCATCTCGTATGGTGAGCGCAGTATCATTTATTTCATAAACGCCGGGTTTTTGTACCTCTCCCGAAATATAAGCGCGTTGGCTACGATAAGCCGCAATGGCAACGCCTACTTGAGGGTTGGTAATATATTTTGACAACTTTTGTTGTAAATCCATACGGATTTGCTGACTGGTTCGACCTGCTGCTTTTACTTTGCCGGCAAAAGGAAAGAAAAAATAGCCATCATTACCCACTTTATGACCTGCCGCAGTAGGTGATCTGAATTCACCTGCTGGAATCGTTAGTTCAGGGTGATCCCAAACAGTAATGCTTAATATGTCTTGCGCGCCAATTCGATATTTATATCCACCTGTCCCTCTTGCTTTAGAAGGTGCTTTGATATGCCATTTTTTGGGTGGTGAAAGACGGCTAATATTGTTTGACGTTAAGGGGATTAGTTTAAAGTCCTTTCCGGGGACGGGTGGGGCTGCTGCTTTAGCATTAAATTTTGTTTTAAATACAGGCATGCCTGGAGTTGTAATACAACCTTGCAATAGGTTGAGAACAATAAGGATGAAAATAAATTTCACTATTTGTATATTCATATGAAGTAACTAAAGGTTTTGATATGAGGGCGGATTCTATCAGTTTTATGTAGATATTTTCTGCTTATTATATAATTTGGTATTAAACCTAGATCCTGCAAGTGATCACGCACATATAGCATTTATGCCCTGCGGGTACAAGCTATTGATTCGTATAGTGATATTTTATTTTTCGGGAATATCAATAAGTATTCCACTCAAATAAAATT
>CAZMWD010000113.1:0-2442 GCA_964569685.1 uncultured Cocleimonas sp.
CACTGTTGTTTTTTAATTTCAGATAGGCTCTAGCAAGTTCTAAACGCGGGCGAATGACGCGAGGTTCGGTGGCGACTACACGTTCTAATGCAAATACGGCTTCGTTGTAATGTCCGGTTTGTAAGGCGGATAAACCGTAGAGATAATCGAAGCGAGGGTCGCCTTCGTTGGTAGCACGTAAATTTATTGCACGTTGATAGGCTTGGGCGTATTGTCCTGCGGTTACTTGTTTTTCTAATACTGGGTAAGCACCATTATTACCTGCATAAGCTAGCTCTGCATATACAAATATAGATATAAATGTGATTATTTGTTTCTTGAATAATTTCATACTAACTAATCATAATTAAGGTGGATCGACCGCAATACTTACGGTCGATGAAGCGGAACTTAAAGGAGACGAATCATTATCTATTACTATCAGTTGAAAAATATAAACACCATGAACATGAATACGGTTTGGATCAGTAGGAGATGTTAAAGGTGTGTTTATATTAATGATGGGTTTTTGTATATTTTCTATTGAAACAACGATTGCAGGCCCACTTATTTGTGTCCACTTATAATTAAGAACAGCGCCAACATCATTACTAGGAGCTTCTTCAGGGTCACTACTTTGCGAGCCATCAAGATTTATTTGTGTTGATTCTAATACACCTGCACCAACAACTGTACGAAATGAATCTACACCTATTTGCGTATTTCCAGCATGTGCTGTTGGTGCTTGATTCGATATAGAGTTATACGAAATTGTTACGGTAGCAATATTTGATACCAATCCATGGGGAATATCCCTAACCCTATATTGAAATGAACCTGAAACAGGGCGGTCATGTGGTTCTTTTGCCTTAATAATAGGTAACAGTGAAAGATCTAAATCAAAGGGCACATCAATTAATGCTTCATTTATTATTTCAAAATTAAGTTGATCACCATCAGGGTCACTTGCAAACTGTCTTAAATCTATTTCTACAACCGTATCCGTATCATTCACCCTATTTACATTAGAAGCTGTGGGAGCACGATTAGGAGGGTCTACTGTAATAGTGACTATTGATACACTCTCTGATCTCAAACCATCAGTATCAACCACTGAAAGTTGGAAGATATAAGTTCCTGACACTTCTCCATTTGATGTGATAACAATTGAAGGTTTTTGGGCATTTTCAATATTTGGATTAGCAAGCACGCCTGTTCCTGTGCCACCCATAAGAGTCCATTCATACGTTAAAACCTCAGAACTATCATTATCACCATTGGTATCTTCAACATCATTACTTCTAATACCATCAAGATTAAATATATTGGTGAATGTTCCTCCTCCACTACCAATCGGTCTAAACGATGGGATAGTATCAGGGTCTCCTGCATCAGCAGTAGGTGCCTTATTCACTGCTTTTACGTTAATCGTTACGGTAGCAGCTATCGAGGTCAACGTGCCATCTGTAACTTGATAAGTAAAGGTATCTATTCCGACAAAATCACTATTAGGTGTGTAGGTATACACTCCACTTACCTGCGTTACTGAACCATTCGCAGGTGTGCTAATACTGCTATTAACTACAGTGACGGTATCACCCACATCTGGATCTGTTCCAGCTAGTGGAACAGTTATTGCTGTATTCTCATTAGTACTTAATGTCAGCGTGTCAGCAGTGGGGGGTTCATTCGCTGCTAACACGTCAATTGTGACGCTAGTTGTATCCGAATCACCACCATCTGCTGGAGCTTCTGTCACTGTTAGTGTTACCGTTATTTGTCCTGGAGTTGAAGGTGCATTAAAACTTACGGTAGAGCCTTGTCGTGTTTCACCCGTTGATATAACCCAATCATAATCGGCAATTAACCCTGTGCTTGCACTACCGTCCACATGAATCAATTCATTAACTAGGGCTAAATCTTCTGCTTGGATAATAGCAACAGGGAATGTATTTTCTGGAATAACTGTTATTACAACCGTATCTGCAACAGAACTTAAACCTAAACTATCGGTGACGATTAAGCTAAAGGTCAGATTGACAGGGTCATCAGGTGCTACAAACGTTGGCCCAGCAATAGAACTATCTGTTAAGGTGATACCTGTAGGAGCAACCCATTGATAAGTCACATTGGTGCCATCTTCAACATCCATACCCGAACCGTTGAGTGTTACGGTAGTCCCTTTTATTATGTTCGGTTGATCAACACCTGCATCCGCTATCGGTGGTGTATTCACGTTTATAGTGACCATCATACTATCAGGCACTGAATCTGCACCTGCATCATCTGTAACCACTAATTGATACACCAATATTTCTGAGGTATTGCTCGTGATGGTCGGGGTATTTAAAGCCGGTGTTGGAATTTTATTATCATTTAATGATGTTGGTATCCCTGATAATTGTAACCATGTATACCCAGTACTTGGAATAAACCCATCACTATCACTACCAGAACCATCTA
>CAZMWD010000113.1:2542-7175 GCA_964569685.1 uncultured Cocleimonas sp.
TCGCAATGTTTTTCTCAGTAGTGACTGATTGAGAATTCGCTCTAGGTTGTACATTGGGGTCTACGGGTATGACGCGAATTGCAACACTCGCAATATTGGAATCCGATTCCCCATCATTGACTTTAAATGTGAATCCATCTACACCTGTATATCTAAAGTTTGGCTGATAAACCACATTAGGTGGTGTGCCACTAAGTCTACCGTTATTCGGTTGATCAACGACTGTAAATGTTAGTGAGTCACCATCAGGATCTATTGCCCGTAAAAAAATAGGCTTTGCTGTGTCTTGATTAGTTTCGACGCTTTGTGTACGGGCGAATGGTTTTCCATTGGTTGATAAAACCACGATATCGACGCTAGCGGGTTCGGAGACATCTTGTCCATCATTGGCTAGGTAAGTAAATTCATCCGCTCCCACATAACCCGTAGTCGGTGTATAAACGACAGTAGGTAAAGAAGATGTATCAAGCGAACCGTTAGCAGGTGTCGTAACCACACTAAATGTAAGCGGATCATTTTCTATATCTGAGCCTGTAAAAAGTACTGACTTAGGCGTATCTTCATTGGTTATGATTGATTTTGGATCGGCAACAGGCTTGTCATTAATCGGTAGTACCGAAATATTGACAGTGGCTTTTACCGATGTTGTTTGTGTATCACTGACCGTAAAAGTAAAACGATCAGGACCAAAATAATTAGCATCAGGTGAATATTTTAAATTAGGCGCATTACCCTCAAGAATGCCATGTTGTAATAATATCGGCGTATTACCCACATCAAATGTTAAACTATCACCTTCTGCGTCATTTGCCGTAATGACAATATCCACGGAGGTATCTTCGTTGGTTATAACCGATTGTGTATTGCCTACGGGAGTTTGATTTACATCTTCTTCTGGTGTTTTTACTATGACTTTCACCACCGTCGTATCCGTCAATTTAGCCACATCGGTTACAATTAACGCGAACAATAATTCACTATCTTGGTTCGGTGCCACAATCGTTGGGTTAGCAGAAAATCGATCACTTACAGGCACATTAAATTGTGTTTGTTGGTCAATCCTAAACCACGTAAAATTAATGATATCACCACTATCGTGGCTTTCACTACCGTCTAAAATAACGGTTTGCCCTGGTTCTGCAAATATAATTTCAGGTGCGATTGCCTGTGGTCTGGATGCCAATGTGATGGTTTCGGGTAGGGATTCTCCATCGGGTGCTTTGAAGTTCGGGTTAAATCCTGTTTGAATATTTAAGCTACGTGCAAATCGATTATTATGCCCTTTAGGGTTATTACGAATAAACGCCTGAATTCGTTTAAACCATGCCTTGCCTTTATTATTTAATTCACCATTACTTGCAAAGTCCACTGCAATGTCGTTGATTACGCCCTGCTCTGTTGTTTCGTGTTGCTTTGCAACATCGAGTAATGCACCCGATAATAATAGTAACTGTGCATTATCTGCATTCTTATTAGGTTGCCTATCAATATTGCTGTCATCCACACGGCTCTGTAAATTGAGTGTATTGAACTGTTTAATACCGACGACAGCTGTTAATTCTGCATTCGCTTGTTTTAACGCTTGCTCCACCGTTAATTTTTTAGAAAGAATTAAGAGCTTTGCACGCAACGAAACCCAATGCGTTAATACATTAACAGAAGTATCAGAAGGGCTTGCGAGTAGCGCATTTAAAGAGAGTTGTTGTTGAGAAACAGCCCCATCTGATTCATCTAAAAAATGACCGACGACGGTAATTTCTATCGGAAGTTTTTGCTCACCTTGCAACCAATCACTGGGTAAATCATAGCTATAATCACTCGCTAAACCAGACGTTGTGGTTTTAAGTGTTTTACCCGTTGGTTTACCCGAAGTAAAAAGCTGACTGACAATAACTTGACTATTCGCTGTAAACGGCCCTTTTTGTGCAACACCTGAAAAGTGGGTTTGTTCATTGATATTATTATTTGTCGTATCATTTTCTGCTACATTACTTTCTGTTACGTGATTAACAGAGGCAGAATCAACAGACGAGGTAGAACCACCTCCACAGGAAGTTAACAGCAATAAGACGAAGCTAATAAAAATGCGCGTCATTGCTATTTTATGATTGTAAAAAAGATTCCTTCTAAGTTGCACATTCACTCCTTCGCAATATATATGTGCTGATTTTAATAAGTGTAGGACAAAAATCATAAATGATCTTTGTCTCTATCATGCTAAAAACACCGGATTAGTGGTATCACCCATTTGGGTAGTTTTTTCTGATCTATAATTAAATATAATCTCCTTATTAAAATGATTCTGTGAACTTGTTCACAAAATATTAAATAAAATCTAATTACGCTATATTATTTAAGTATTATCGCTTGGAATTTATAACCACATTGTTAAACCACTACCGACAATCAATCATCCCTATACTTATTGGCATTCTGTTGTGCCTGCTCAGTATTTTTATATTTTTAAGTAAAGATGTTATTAGCGTTAATGTATTACAACGTTTAGAAGCAATCCCCTACGATATTCGTTTAAAACTCTCGATTCCGATTAAAACCAATAACACACCACCGATAATTATTGTTGATATTGATGAAAACAGCTTAAAAAATGAAGGACGCTGGCCGTGGAGCCGAACTAAGTTGGCTCGATTAGTTGAAAAACTTCACCAGCAAGGAACAGCAGTCATTGCATTGGATATTTTACAATCAGAAGTTGAAACAAACCCTGCTATTTCAGTACAAAATGCCGTCACTAATGCACAGAAAAATTTACCACAGTGGTTTAATCACATCGCACAAACACTGGATGCAGATAAGCAGTTTGCACAGATGATTAAAGGTAAAGAGGTTGTTTTAGGCTATCCTTTTCATCATAAACTGGCGATCAAAAATGGCACATTACAAAAGACAATTTTTTTGGATGATGCAAAAAGTGATAATAAAGGGATCAGTACAAAGATTCTCAACTTACTTACCATCATAGAAATGGCGGGGTATACCGCCAATTTAGATTCATTTAATGCCAATGCAGCGGGAACTGGTTTTTTTAGTATTATCCCCGATGCCGATGGTAATGTACGTCGTGCGCCCTTGATTGCACAACATAATCAGCAGATTTATCCGTCTCTGGCATTAGAAGCCGCACGTCTTTATTTATTTGAAGAAAATATCAAAATACAGCATAAGAAAATTGGTGATGTCCATACCATCACTGAAATAGTGCTTGGCAAAACACGTATTCCCACCGATGCATTAGGGCAGATTTTAATCCCCTATTACGGCAAACAAAAACACTTCACTTACCTTTCTGCCACCGATATTTTACATTCCAACAAAAACATTCCAGAACTAGAAAATGCCATTGTACTGGTCGGCACATCTGCCGTGGGACTTTCTGATTTACGCCCTACTCCCGTTGAATCCAGTTTTCCTGGAGTGGAAATTCAAGCATCAATTTTACACGGGATTTTACACCCCGATACCGTTGCACATATGCCTGATTGGAAAGATGGTGCAACGGTTATTTGGATAATCATGCTCGCCTTATTAATGACCTTGCTTTACCCTTTACTACAACCTAGTTCACTCGTGATAGTGGGTACAGGTTTACTCATTACTACGTTTGGCTTTAATACATGGCTTTGGATGTCACAACATTTATCATTACCTGTGATGTTGCCTTCGCTATTCATTATGTCAGTATCGAGCGTCTATGTAGTTCATTATTTATTACGAGAAAACAAAGACCGTAAACGGATTCACGGCATGTTTGGACAATATGTGCCACTTGATCACATTAATAAATTAATCGAAAACCCCAAAGAAAGTACGACACAGGGTGAACGTCGAGAAATGAGCGTTCTTTTTTCGGATATACGAAATTTCACGGCAATATCCGAACCACTTTCCACCCGAGAATTGAAAACATTTCTAAATGAATACCTTACGCCGATTACTAAAATAGTATTTGATAACCAAGGCACGATTGATAAATACGTCGGTGATATGGTAATGGCATTTTGGGGCGCACCGTTGCGTAATCCAGACCATGCGAGCCATGCCGTTATCTCTGCTTTACAAATGCAACAAACCATCGCTGACATGCAAGATTATTTCTCAACAATAGGCATTCATAATATGGCTGCCGGTATTGGTATTCATACCGGCGATATGAATGTCGGCGATATGGGGTCTGATTATCGACGTGCCTATACTGTACTGGGTGATGCAGTGAATTTAGGCTCACGTCTTGAAAGCTTGACTAAGTTTTATAGCGTAAAAATATTAGTGAGCGAGGATACTCAAAAACAATGCCCCGATATTGTTTTCCGTTATATTGATTATGTGCGTGTTAAAGGCAAACAAGATGCGATTAAGATTTATGAGCCACTTGCAATAAAAACAAATCTAAGCACTGAGCAATCACAGCAACAGGCACAGCAGCTAATACGTCATGAAAACGCGTTTAAATATTATCTTATGGGTGATTGGGATCAGGCAAGCCTAGCATTTAAAGCACTGTTTGAAGAAACACAAGAACCACTTTATCAACTTTATAGTGAACGGGTAAAATATAATTCTAATAAGACTCCAGCAAGCTGGTCGGGCATTCATAATCATCAAACTAAGTAAA
>CAZMWD010000114.1:0-7154 GCA_964569685.1 uncultured Cocleimonas sp.
CTCTGTCGAGAGTTGTGGAGAATAACGATAGCCACCTGTACCAAAGTCTTTAATGTCTTCCGCAGATTCGATTCTATTTCTTAGAATAAAGTCCGTCATCATGCCACGCGCACGTTTGGCAAAAATTGCGATAACCCGTGTTTTATCGCCTTTAGTTTCTTTAAAACTAATATCAAGCAAACGACCATCAAGCTTTTTAGGTTTAACCGATTTAAAGTATTCGTTTGAAGCAAGGTTCACAAGCACCGCTTCTTGTTGTTTGTTCAAGGCTTTATTCAAAGCATCAGTAATACGTTCATCCCAAAATTGATACAAATTTTCGCCACGCGGATTATGAAGCTTGGTTTTCATTTCTAAACGATACGGCTGAATCAAGTCCATCGGGCGTAACGCGCCATAAAGCCCAGACAAAATACGCAAATGATCCTGCGCATAAGTAAGATCATCCTCTGAATATTTATCTTTTTGAATACCGGAATACACATCGCCTTTAAATGCGAACAAAGCAGGTTTTGCATTTTCTGGCGTGAAAGGTGCTTGCCACGTATTAAAGCGCTCGACATTTAAAATCGCAATATTTTCACTGACATCCATTAAATCGCGCACATCTGGCACATCCAATTTTTTGGATTCATTAATCAACAGTTGAGAATCTTCAAGCTGCTCAGGAATGGTGTATATTTTTGAAGGGGAAGGCGTATCGAAATCCTGCCCTTTTGATGGTGAGAGTGTAAGTAGCATATAGTTTACGCGTTATTCTGCCATTAATTTTTCATATTTTAACATCAGATCATCTTCAGACTCTTTATGATCAGGGTCTTTAGGAATACAATCGACTGGACACACTTCCACGCACTGTGGCTCATCATAATGACCCACACATTCCGTGCATTTGGAATGATCTATTTCGTAAATCTCATCCCCCATATAAATGGCTTCATTGGGACATTCTGGCTCACATACGTCACAGTTAATGCATTCGTCTGTTATAAGTAAGGACATTACTTGCTTTCCTGTTTAAATTTATTCTATGTATTTTAACAGTGCTATTTTAAAAAGCCATTAACCTTTGTCAATCCACCGTTTATCCTACTGCTCATGATAATGGAGGTAAATTTATAAAAAACAAGCATCCGTCACCTGACTCAGGCAAGTCTCGATACATCAATGATTATGAATGATTGAGTAATTCTTTTAAAACGATGGGGTGCACGAATTTAGAAACATCACCTTTTAATGCTGCCACTTCTTTGACTAAACCAGAGGATACAAAAGAATACTCTTCTGCAGGCATGAGAAATACAGATTCAATATCCGGTGATAAGTTTCGATACATACTCGCCAGTTGAAATTCATGTTCAAAATCTGACACCGCACGTAAACCACGTATTAAAACAGTGGCTTTTTGTTGCTCTGCAAAATCAGTCAACAAGAAATCAAAACCGGTCACTTCAACATTTGTAGTCGTATCCGGTAGCATATCCTTCAATACCAATGAACACAGCTCAACACGTTTTTCCATTGATAATAAAGGGTTTTTCTTTTGATTAGAGGCGACTGCAATAATGACTTTATCGAACATTTTAGATGCGCGTAGCACCAAGTCGACATGCGCATTAGTAATGGGGTCAAACATTCCGGGGTAGATGGCGATGGATTTCATACTTTAAGTTGCTCTTACAATACGCTTCCTTACAACACCATAATCGCATCGGCTTCTACCTGTGCGTCTTTGGGTAACTCTGATAAACCCACTGCCGCACGCGCAGGATAAGGCTGATCAAAAAACTCTGCCATCACTTCATTTACTGTTGCAAAATGACTTAAATCCGTTAAAAACAAATTTACTTTAGCAATGTCTTTTAAAGAACCGCCCGAGGCTTCACATATTGCGGTTAAATTACGGAACACTTGTCGTGTTTGCTCTGCAAAATCCCCTTCGACCATTTCCATTGTTTCCGGCACTAAGGGGATTTGACCAGAAATATAAACCGTATTATCAACTTTAACGGCTTGCGAATAAGTGCCTATGGCTTGTGGTGCTTTATCTGTAGAAATGATTTCTCTTGGCATTTTTTGCTCCTTTTAATTAAGGCTTAATTAGCTTCTTAGATTATCTTCTAAAAGGGTCTTGTCACATTTAACACATGCGACTGATTATGAATAGATTCGGCAATTTTTTGAAGATGGTCGTTGTTTTCAACCTGTAACAAGAAATACATATCTTTCACTTCTTTATCGCCACTGATATTTATTTCTTCAATATTAACGCGCATTTCTTCTAGCAAATCGGTGATATGTGACAATACCCCAACACGATTTCGGACTTGCACAACCAATGGCGCTAGAAAAAGCTCATGCTCAATAATTTCATCTAGCCAAGCAATACTATGCACCGCTTTGTCTTGCTGCAAAGAACGCACATCAACCAACGTTGGGCATTGGCTACGATGCACTTTCAAGCCTTTGATTTCATCAAATTGGGCAACAATCGTATCACCTGGTACCGGGTGGCAACAGTTTTGTAACGCTACAACTAAACCTTCTGTGCCTTTAATAAATAGCACCTGTTCATCTTCTTCAGTAATCAAAGGTAAAGTTATATTCCCCAATAAACGACGCGCTACTATTTTTGATGATTGCGCCCCCTTTGCAATACTGGTGAATAATGCATTCTCATCATTCATTCCCAATGTTTTTAAGGTTTCTGCCATATTATCGATCAAAATGGAATCCAGATCTTCGTTATAAGGCTTCAAGGCTTTATTGACTAATTGCTTACCTAATGAAATGAATTCATGCTTTTTACGCTTGCTAATCCAGTTACGAACCGATGAACGTGCCTTCGCTGTCACCAAAAAATTCAACCATGATGATTGAGGTGTTGCATCCTCACTGGTAATAATTTCAATAGTCGCACCGTTGGGCAATAACCTATCCAATCGGCAAGGTTCACCATCCAGTGTTGCCCCAACACACTGATTTCCTATCTCGGTATGAATTGCATAGGCAAAATCTACAGGCGTTGAATCTTTAGGAAACACTTTGGTTTCACCCTGAGGGGTTGACAGATAGATTTCATTCAGAAATAAATCAGCCTTCATATCCTCTAAAAACTCTGCTGGCGAACTCTCTATCTGCTGAAGTTCTTCCACTTGTTTAAGCCAGTTTTTTAGGTATTGTTGGGATTTATTAGAAGAACTTAATAATTCGGGGTAACGTAAATGAGCCGTAATGCCATATTGGGCGATTTTATGCATTTCACGGCTTTGGATTTGTACTTTCACTAATTGGCGCTGGGGTGTCATTAAAATAGTTTGTAATGCCTGAAAACCATAACCTTTAGGTATTGCAATAAAATCCTGAAAAGAACCTACCTTGGGCGGAAATATTTGATGGACAGCACCTAATGCAATATAACAATCTTTGGTAGAATTAACTAAAACGCGGATGGGCAACGTTTCCGATAAAAAACTTAATTGCTTTCGCCCTTTGGTGTTTTTTATACGACTGTAAAGGCGATACATATTATTTTTCCAAGGAAAAACCACTGCACCAATATTTTTATCATCCAGACCCTGAGATAAAGCTTTCACTATCTGATTATGAATAGGAGCCCATTCATCTGCATGTTTGCGCATGGAGGTTTCTAAAATAGTGGCACGCCAAGGATATAAATGCTGAAACGCATTTAACTGTAATTGTTTTCGTAACGCATTCATTCCCATTCTACGCGCTAATGGCACATGAATATCCAGCGTTTCTTGCGCTATGCGACGACGTGCTTCAGGTTTTCTTACACCTAATGTTTTCACATTATGTAAACGATCGGCAAGTTTAATTAATACAACACGGTAATCCTGCGTCATTGCCGCAATCATTTTATGAAAACTAGCTGCATTTGCTTCTTGGCGTGACGTAAATTCGCCACCTGATAATTTGGTTACGCCATCAACAAGGTCAGCTACCACAGAGCCAAATTGCTTAATAATATCTTGTTTGCAATAAGTAGTATCTTCAATAACATCGTGCAATAACGCCGCACAAAGTGTATCCGCATCCATACGGAGATCCGCTAAAGTATAAGCGACATGAAGAGGATGAAAAATATAGAATTCGCCGGATTTTCGTACCACGCCATCGTGAGCATCAGCGGCAAGAAGAAAAGCATCATAAACGCGCTTTGTGTCTTCTTCATTCAGATAACGACTAACAACTTCATTTAAATCAGTTGCACTAATTAACGCAGGGGCAGCAAGTTCTGACATTGCTTATGTCATACGCAACCTTGATATAAACAAAACAAAAAACAGGATAATGATAAATGTTTCTGTGTCTGTTTCATCTCAAAGTTCTCGTATTTAGCTAATTTGGTAGCCTAACCAACAGTAATTTCAACGGGTTCTTGGGATTGATCTTGATCCATTGTCATTTCTTCTGGGGCTTCAACCACTTTTTCTTCTGGTTGAATATTTTCTGCAATTTCGCGTAAAGCAATAACCGTTGGTTTATCTCCATCTTCTTCTAATAATGGTTGAGCGCCTTCTGATATATCGCGCGCACGTTTTGCCGCTTTTAAAACTAAATCATAGTTGCTATCAACGTGTAAGAGACAGTCTTCTACTGTTACTCGTGCCATAATTATTACCTGCAAAATTTTCTGTGAAAGATTCTTCAATTATCAAACAATGAACATCAAAAAGATAGTTCTAATATGCTATTCTGGCAGCCTTTCTAAAATAATGATAAATTAGAGGGTCGTGTGGCAAAATTTCAAGGCGATAAAACCTTTTTCCACGGAAAAAATGAAAGCACGGGTGTACTCCTCGTCAATTTAGGCACACCCGATGAACCAACCCCTTCTGCGGTACGCAAATACCTAGGGGAGTTTTTAGGTGATTCTCGCGTTGTAGAAATACCCAAAATTGCATGGTTACCTATTCTTTACGGATTAATACTACCCAAACGCTCTGTCGCCAGTGCCGCTAACTATAAAAAAGTATGGCTAGACGATGGCGCAAAACAAGGCTCACCTTTGTTGTATTACAGCCAAAGACAGGCAGAACTATTGCAACAAGAAATGGAGGTTCGTTTTCGTGGGCCTGTACATATTGAACTAGCAATGCGCTACGGCAAACCCAGTATAAAAACAGGTTTACAAACATTACAACAAAAAGGTGCAAAACGAATATTAGTCTTGCCACTTTACCCACAATATTCATCAACCACCACGGCAACCACTTACGATGCTGTTTTAACTGTACTAAAAAGCTGGCGATGGGTACCTGAGTTACGTTTTGTGGGTCAATACCACGACTACCCCGACTATATTAATGCGCTTGCAAGTAGCGTTAAAAAACACTGGCGTCACTTAGATGAAACAGGTGAACAACGCAGTGAATTACTGTTGATGTCTTTTCACGGTTTACCCAAACGAAATCTTGAGGCAGGCGACCCTTATTTTTGTCAATGTCATAAAACAGGGCGATTATTAGCTGAAGCTTTAGAATTAAAAAATAATCAATGGAAGCTCACGTTCCAATCTCGCTTTGGTAAACAGGAATGGTTAAAACCCTATACCGATGAAACTTTAAAAAAACTAGCATCCGACGGCGTTAAAAGCATTGATATTATCTGCCCCGGCTTTCCCTCCGACTGCCTTGAAACACTCGAAGAAATAGAGATGGAAAACCGTGAATATTTTATGGGAGCGGGTGGAGAAACTTACCGTTATATTGCAGCACTTAATGATAACTCGGAACATATAAAAGCATTGGCAGAAATCGTACAACAACACACCCAAGGCTGGGCAGAAACCAGTACTGATTGGATAATTAACGAAACAGAAAAGCAAAATGAATTAACGCAACAACGCGCTAAAGCTAAAGGTGCAACGTATTAGTGAATAAATTTATCTAGCCTACCCAGTATCGAGTATCGAGGAGAATGAATTGATTTTGGATTTAAAAGGGGCAAAAAGGGGCAAGTAGAAGATCTGCAAGTAGCATCAAATGACGGATTAAAAGCAAAATGACAAACAAAAATACACAAACCAGCCTATTCTACAATCTACTCTCAGCGTTATTTGCCTTTGTACTTTGGGGTGGTTGGGCTTACTACATTAATGCGACACAGGCAGATGAAGCGTCTAATGCTGGCATTATCGCAGGGCTTACTCAAGGTACAGCTAGTTTCATTATTACCTTTATTATCGTTCGTTTAGTGGCTTATTTTTATCATCTAGTCAGTGCTTCAGCTTATGTTAACGCCTCTCTTGCTAAACTCTTTATTCCTGCTATTTTTACCGTCAGCATAACAGGTACAGGTTTATTTATGATTCACTTTTTTATGAATACACCGCACATTGCTATAACGATTGCACCTGCTTTAGTTATCGCTTTATTGTTTAGTTTGTTTACAGTCTATAAGCTTCAACAGAATCAAACCATCGAGAATTAACATGACACAACCCGAAGGTCGCCGACCACTAAAAGTACGTGATACTAACATTGCAGTCAGTATCGCAAAATGGCTTAGCCAGCGTAATATCACGCCTAATCAAATTTCTATCGCCAGTGTGTTTTTTGCATTCTTGGCAGCACTTAGTTTTTTAACGATTCCTAATTCTACCGGTGGATGGTTATCTGCATTATTAGCAGGTTTATTTATCCAATTGCGTTTATTGTGTAATCTGTTTGATGGTATGGTTGCTATTGAAGGAGGTAAAAGCACCTCTACAGGCGAACTATTTAATGATATTCCCGACCGTATTGCAGACCTGCTAATTTTGGTATCTGCAGGTTATGCGATCAGTTTTATTCCTTGGGGCGATACACTCGGCTGGCTAGCTGCTATCCTTGCCGTAATCACAGCTTATATTCGCACACTAGGGGTGAGCATGCGCGCACCGGTTAGCTTTATGGGGCCGATGGCAAAACAACATCGTATGGCGGTAATGACAGGAGCAAGCGTTTTAACGGTAATCGAAAGCTTTTTTAGTGGTAGTGGTTCTGTTTTAGGGTATGTGATTTTCATTGCGCTTGTGGCAATTATCATTGGCAGTATTATAACTGCGATCAATCGCACTAAAGCCATTTATAACTACTTAGAAAATAATAGCTAAGGACTCAGGATTAAATAAGATGCAGAACTTG
>CAZMWD010000115.1:0-3064 GCA_964569685.1 uncultured Cocleimonas sp.
CTCCTAGTGCTTGATTTTGTGTTGAGAGCAAGGCGCGAGTTTTATGAAAGCTGGGAGTGTACAAGCAGTACATGACTAGATTTCATAAAACTCGCAACGTAGCTATCGAGACAAAAGCGAGTATCAGGTGTGTCTTTTATTGGCAAGCGTCACAATCTGGGTCGAGTATCGAACACGCCGCTGGCGCTGCCGACCCAACTTGCGCAGGAGTAAATGGTGCTTCTGGCGCATTTTCACTACCTGTACTTCTCACATTACTGGATGATTCCTGCGACTTCTCCATCGCCGTAGCACCCATCGAGCGCAAATAATACGTGGTTTTCAAACCACGCACCCACGCCAATTTATACAAATTATCCAGTTTTACACCGGATGGTTCTTTCATATAAAGATTGAGTGATTGACCTTGGTCTATCCACTTTTGGCGACGACTGCCTGCTTCGATTAACCAACGTGAATCCACTTCAAATGCAGTCGCATATTTCGCTTTAAGTTCTTCTGGTACACGGTCGATTTCTTGAACGCTACCATCAAAGTATTTAAGATCGTTGATCATGACTTCATCCCACAAGCCTTTATCTTTTAACTCTTGAACCATGTAGGGGTTAACCACCGTAAATTCACCCGACAGGTTCGATTTAACAAACAAGTTTTGATAGGTAGGCTCAATTGATTGACTCACACCACAGATATTTGAAATAGTTGCGGTGGGTGCAATTGCCATCACGTTGGAGTTACGCATGCCGTATTTTTTGACTTGCTTGCGGAGCGTTTTCCAATCCAAGGTGCTGGATTTATCCACTTGATAATACTCGCCACGCTCTGCTTCCATTAGCTCGATAGAATCAATCGGTAAAATACCTTTGCTCCACAGCGAACCATCGTAAGTCTCGTAAGTACCGCGTTCTTTGGCTAAATCAGACGATGTTTTAATCGCAAAATACGAAATCGCTTCCATGCTGATATCGGCAAATTCTACTGCTTCTGTTGAAGCATAAGGAATATCTTGCTTATATAGGGCATCTTGAAAGCCCATTAAACCGATACCCACAGGGCGATGTTGCATATTTGAATGACGTGCTTGCGGTACGCTGTAGTAATTGTATTCGATCACATTATCGAGCATACGCATGGCGGTTTTAATGGTTTTCTCTAGCATTTTCATATCAACGCCATCGGCATTGGTGTGCTTAGCGATATTCACAGAACCCAAGTTACACACAGCGATTTCATCATCGTTGGTGTGTAGCATAATCTCGGTACACAGGTTAGAACTGTGTACTACGCCAACGTGTTGATTAGAATAACGAATATTACACGGGTCTTTAAAGGTGATCCACGGATGCCCCGTTTCGAATAGCATGCCGAGCATTTTGCGCCAGAGATCAACCGCTTTTAATGTCTTGAATAATTGAATATCACCGCGTGCTGCTTTTTCTTCATACGCTTCATAGGCTGTTTTGAATTCTTTGCCGACAAGATCATGTAGGTCGGGTACTTCTTCTGGCGAGAATAGTGTCCATTCGCCCTCTTCTGCGACACGTTGCATAAATAGATCAGGAATCCAGTTAGCTGAATTCATATCATGGGTTCTACGGCGTTCATCACCGGTGTTTTTACGCAGTTCGATAAACTCTTCAATATCTACATGCCATGTTTCCATATAGGCACAAATTGCACCTTTGCGTTTACCACCTTGGTTAACTGCAACGGCGGTATCATTGGTTACTTTTAAGAAAGGAACAACGCCTTGAGATTTACCATTGGTGCCTTTGATGTGCGAGCCAAGCCCACGAACACGCGTCCAATCGTTACCTAAACCACCGGCAAATTTAGACAGCATCGCGTTATCTTTAATCGAATTGTAAATGCCCTCAAGGCTATCGGGCACAGTGGTGAGATAACAGGATGATAGCTGTGGACGGCGTGTGCCAGAATTAAATAACGTCGGCGTACTGCTCATAAAGTTAAAGCTAGAAAGCAGGTTGTAGAATTCAATTGCGCGTTCTTCACGATTCACTTCGTTCATCGCCAAACCCATCGAAACGCGCATAAAGAAGATTTGCGGTAATTCGAAACGAATTTCATCAGCAGTATGAATAAAGTAACGATCGTACAGTGTTTGCAAACCAAGGTAGGTAAACTGTTGATCGCGGCTGGCATCCAATGCTGCGCCGAGTTTATTTAGGTCATAACGCGTCAGCTCTTCATCAAGCAGCTCTAATTCTACGGCTTGCTTAATGTATTTCTTAAAGGTAGCAGGATAGCGTTTTGCCATTTCTGCTTGTGTCGCCTCGGTGCTTCGACCGTTTAAATAGGTCAGCGTTTCGGTGCGTAAGTTGTCTAGTAACAAGCGCGCCGCAACCGAAGAATAATTACTATCCTTTTCGATCATGACACGCGTTGCCATTACTAACGCAGACCCAACATCCTCTTCCGGGATGCCATCAAACAGGTTGCGCATTGCTTCATTGAGGACGGTGTCTTTATCAACCCCGTCCAGCCCTGCCACCGCTTCTGCAACAATCTTGCGTAGGCGGCTCTCATCGAGTGGCTTGGTGTCCCCGGATGAACTGGTAACGTGAAGAACCTCTTTTTTAGAGGCTTTTTTAGGCTTAGATTTTTCTGCTTTTTCAGCACGAGACTGTGCCCTTTCTTCACGGTATAGGACGTAGGCACGAGCTACTTTGCGTTCACCCGAACGCATAAGGGCAAGCTCGACCTGATCCTGAATATCTTCAATATGTACGATGCCACCGTCTGGCATACGACGAAATAAGCAGTCAAACACTTGCTCTGTCATATTTTTTACGGTGTCATGGATGCGCGAAGAGGCAGCAGCAACGCCCCCTTCTACACTTAAAAATGCTTTGGTTAGCGCAACTTCGATTTTGCTTTTATCAAACGGCGTCACTTTACCGTTACGGCGCATTACTTTATAAATAGCCGTTTCTTCTGGAAGAGCGGGTGAAGTACGAGACATTGTTTCGTCAATCGCATCTTTCATGGGTAGCCCCTGTTCTAAAATATTGTCATTACCCGTTGCTTGCATATCATCCTCCTT
>CAZMWD010000115.1:3164-7153 GCA_964569685.1 uncultured Cocleimonas sp.
GTAGCCCCTGTTCTAAAATATTGTCATTACCCGTTGCTTGCATATCATCCTCCTTAGATAGTGATTTATAGTGATTTATTGCAAAATCTACGCTATTTGCATAGTAACGATTATCGGCTCTACATCCTTTTTAAATAGATTCGATCGTCAATTACAGATTGCGTCCTTTAATCCTTTGATTACTTAGCCTGCTAACTCAATTTTTTAAATACTTATTTAAGTTTCAATTATTTACGACTCTAAAGTAGTAAATAGCGCATCAATAAAACCCATATTTGATTATAGCTTTCGAAGTGGGGCATACTATAGAGTGTATGTTGCACTTCCGTCAAGCACAACATGTTGTGTTTATGTCCTTTAGAACATGTTTATAATCTGTGGATAACTTGGGCAAAACTCTCTGAGCCTACATCTACTCTCTTGTGTGTTAAGCCGGTTTTAAAAAAACTGAAATGAAAAATAAATTCACTTTTTTTTATTATAAAATATGAACCTTTTATAGTTGCTAGCTTATCAATAAGCTACAAACGAAACATCAGGATTTTTATGTCATATCAGGTCACAGTACAACCGAGTGGTCATCAGTTTGAAGTCAAAGAAAATGAATTTATTCTGGATGCAGCATTACGTCAGGGTATTTCTTTTCCGTATGGTTGTCGTAGCGGTTCTTGTGGCACGTGTTTAGGGAAAGTCATAGAAGGCGAGGTTGAATACCCCGAAGGGTTGCCCATCACAGTAATGGAGCATGAACACAAACAAGGACGTGCGGCGTTTTGTGTGTGCAAAGCCAAATCTGATTTAGTCTTGGACGTTAAAGAAATGAGTAGTTCTATTGAAATTGAAATTAAAAAACTGCCTGTGCGGGTATCCTCCTTACGCAAATTATCCGATGACGTAATGGAAATGACGCTCACATTACCCGCAAATGAGCGCATGGCATTTCGTGCGGGGCAATATATCGAGTTTTTATTAAGGGATAATAAACGCAGAGCGTTTTCATTAGCGAACTCCCCCTCTAACGATAATTATTTAGAATTACATTTACGCTTGGTAGAGGGAGGTTATTTTACACAGCATGTTTTTAATGAAATGAAAGAAAAAGCCTTACTGCGTATCGAAGGACCTCATGGTAGTTTTTTCATTCGAGATGCAGATGATGATAAAGCCAATAAGGACGCGCCAGCCAATAAGAACACACCACGTCCACTTATTCTAATCGCAGGCGGAACGGGCTTTGCACCAATTAAAGGCATGGTAGAACAATTAATAGAAGAAGGCGATAAGCGACCCTTACATATTTATTGGGGGGCTCGTGCAAAAACGGATTTATACCGTGATGATTTACCTAAAAAATGGGCATTTCAACAAGCGCATATTACTTATATCCCTGTTTTATCTGATACGCAGGTAGAAGATAATTGGCAGGGACGAACAGGCTTTGTTCACACGGCTGTTGCTACAGATTTTAAGGATTTATCAGGTGTTGATGTTTATATGGCAGGCCCACCTCCAATGATAGAGGCGGCTAAAGCAAGTTTTGTTAAACAGGGGCTACCTGCTGAACAACTCTTTTATGATTCTTTTGAATATGCTGAGTCAGAGTAAAAAGCTAATTAGGACTCAGGATGCTACTAATTTAAGTACTTTCTTAATTGTGCCTCTTTAACCGTATTTTCAAAAATCTGATACGCTTCAAAATCAACGCCTTCCACTACCGGAGGCTTAGAACTTAGTAGCTCAACCTTCTCTTCTGCTAGCTTTAGCTGTAATTTAACGCGCGCACTTTCTTTAATCGCGTCTGTAAAATAGTTTTTTACTTGATTAAGCTCTTTTTGCTTAGTGATCACATTTTCTTTATTAAAATAAATATGCGCCCACCAGCCTAATACTATTCCGGCTGCAACGGCTATTGTCGTAATAAGGGTTACTTGTAATAAAAATAAAGCCATGGTGTCATCCTTGATTTTTTTAATGCAGTAAGAATTTGAAGAAACAAAGGCAAAAGCAGTCCTAGGAGGCTGTCCGAGAACTAGAATCGTAACGAAAATCACAGAAACATTATAAGCTGGATTTATTGAAAGAGGCGAATAGCACGGCTCTTTAACGATTTCAATAAGTTCAGATTATGATGTTTATGGGATTTGCAGTAAATTCTTAGTTCTCGGACAGGCTCCTAGCTGTTTGACTTAATGTTTAGTTCTTCATGCTTCCTACGACATGAATTTTCTAAAACCTAAATTTCTAAAGGCATATGAGTTGTTAACAAATAGTGTAACAATTTTTCTTGTCAATAGTTTGCATCCTATCTGGTTTAGGCGGTATTTTATCTGCCAAACTGCTTATAAAATAAACGTTTGCGCAGTTTATAATCAATGCTTTTTACTTAGCAATGAAAGTTTAATAACTTCCCAAACTATAATGCAGAATTTTGTTTCAGATTACTTTCTCTCAAGACTTAGCTGAGCTTTAGCGAAACTTAGAAGCTTCAACAGGCGGCGCAATGATTGAGAAAAAATAATCTGGGATATAAAAAGGCAAGTTAGAGCTGGGATGTTATTGAATTTTCATTCCTTAGGCTGATCAATTGTGATTTTTTACTAAGAGCTGATTATCAATAAAGCGAATGCCACAGGTATCTTTAGCCACCTGTTCCACTTTTTTTGCTACTGCCAACGGTTCTACCTCGCCTGTTATAATTGCATCTCTACCGGTCACTATCACATCTACTTTTGTTTCGTTAACAGCGACGTTAACATTTGTATTAACACCTATTTTTTCTATATTTTGACTGACTCTTTGTTCTAGCTCTGCTTCTAAATTGGGGCGCACAAAATAAAGCGATGCAACCACCAATGTTGCAATAACCAATAGGGAAAGTAATAGCAGTAATATAAAAGGGCTTTTTTTCTGGTTTGTTGAATCAACCATCGTAGATAACTTTCCTTGTTTGTTTGTAATTAATCGTTTCGTAATTTAGAAAAAACGACCATCTTCCGTGAGGACGTGCAAGCACATAATAGCAAAATTATATCAATTTTATATCACAACAAGATAACAGGAATAAATGCAAAGACCAGAGGTCTGAACGTTTAGGAAACCAGTTTAAAGCGTAGTCTTAGCCATTCTTGTTGTTTTTGCCTAGATAAATTGAGCTGTTCACAAAGCCGTATAAAGGCATCTTCATTGCTTTTTTCAAAAGGTGCATAATAAAATGCTTGTTTATCTACACTTTCAATATCACAACAGATACCGGTTAGTTTACGTGATAAGCGAATCGTATCTTGATGCTCTTCAATTAAATCTTGAATTTGTTTTGCGCCCCTAATTTGCACACAAGAAATTTTGGAAATATTAGCCAACACGTTTTCAAGTGAATCAAAATGCTTTAATAATTTGCCCGCTGTTGTCATACCTATTCCAGGTACACCAGGAATGTTGTCACTTTTATCGCCAGCGATAGCAAGTTGATCTGCGATTTGGCATGGTTTTGCGCGAAATCTCTTGGTTATTTTTTTGGTATCTAATTTTTTATTTTGGGTATATTCCCACCAAAAATCACCTTCGTGAACGAGCTGTGCAAGATCTTTATCTGCCGTGATGATATTGATACTGGTATCGTTAGAACGTAAAGCCGTTGCCCACGTACCGATTAAATCATCCGCCTCATAATGTGGACTTGCCGCTTCGTGAATACCTAATGCACGTAAAAATTCACGACACAGACGGAATTGATTGCGTAAAGATTCGGGGGCAGGCGAGCGATTTGCCTTGTATTTAGGATAAATTTCTTTGCGATGAGAGGTTGCTAGGCTTTCATCAAACGCAAACGCAATTTGTTGGGGCATTTCAGTTGAAAGCAATTTGTAAACAAAGTCGGTAAATCCTAAAACTGCATTAATAGGGTTGCCATTAATATCAACTACATCATTAGGCCTTGTGTACCACGCTTTAAAAACATAAATACTTGAATCGACCAGCCAAACCGTATT
>CAZMWD010000116.1:0-5674 GCA_964569685.1 uncultured Cocleimonas sp.
TCATACAAGTAGTTTACTGCAAGATAAACTTACTAAGAATCCCATTTTTACCTAAGGTGTAAACTGAATTCACTTGTACTTTAGGTGCAACATTAAAACCCGCTGGGTCGCCTTGAAGACGCGCAACAAATTTCCCCGTTGTACTGTTAATCCAATGTATATTACCTTTTTGATCGCCGACAATAATGAGTGATGAATTAAGAATAATTGGGGTGGTTGGCTCGCGACGCATTAGATCATCCATTTTCCAGATAGGGTCACCTGTTTGGGCTTGAAATTTCCAGACATTTCCTTTGGTATCACTACTGTAAATTCCTTGAGGGCTAGCATCAATACCCGTGGTAGATGAAAAAGCTTTAGACCAACCAATTTTTCCTGTTGCTAGGTTTATGCCGACGTTATTGCCGTTGAGGCTACTTGCAAAAAGTGCTGTTCCCATCACGCTGATCTTACCGTCAACATCCACCATCCGATCAAGTTCATTTTGACCTTTAGGCTCTGCGATGGTGATTTCCCATGCTTGTTGTCCGTGTTGCAAGGAATAGGCCGCTAACTTTCCGTTATCGAAGCCCGCAACAACAAAGCTTCGTGAGGGATCATTACCTAAGATGAGAGGAACGCTAGCACCATATTGAGAAAGAGCCGGTGTGCGTTGACCCTGTCGCCAAATGATTTCACCGCTATCACTGGTTAAGCCATGTAGTTTTCCATCAATAGTGCGAAAAACAACGCGATTATCTTTAGCGCGCGAGACACTTAAGATTTCGCTACTTAAACGCTCTATCCAGCGTACTTTGCCTGTATTGGCATCTAAAGAGATAGCATTGCCGTTGACTGTTCCTATAAAAATTTGTTGATTCGATGTGTCACTATTAACTCCTGCACTAATGATCTCGCCAATATTGGTTTTCCAAAGCGCTTTACCTGAATGTTTATCCCAAGCACTCGCCGTGTGGTTACCTGCAACAAAAATACTTTTTTCTGATATAAATGGATGAATCTTAGTAATGTGGTTTGCGCTTCCCGTGTTGACTTGCCATGCCTTTTTAACATTAATTGAATTGTTAATGGCTTTTAAAGGCGTCAGTGGGGTAGGACGAGACTTTTTATCATCAAATAGGCTGCCAATGCTATCTAAGGCTTGGCTTCCTGGAAAGGTTTGCCCACTACAGGCACTAAGACCAATACTGATAGCAAGGGAAAAAAGTGTTGAAAAGACGAGATGCTTTTTTTTCATAGAGGTTATAACCTTTTTTAAAACTTTTATTACTAAAAATAAAGGGAGGATGGTTCTAAAAAGAGGAGTTTTTAAAAGTTTTTGTAAGAGTAGTTTATGATTTTGAGGGCTCTGTAACAGGTTCGGCAGATACATTATTTTTACCAATGTCATCACGTTTCATTTTAAGGAATTGTACGTTTTGACCTGCAGAACCTAAAATAGCACGGTCATACGCTTCTCGTGCCTTATCAAATTCTTTTTTTGCAAAGTAAATATCACCTTTAATTTCATCTACTAAGGATGCATAGGCAGTAGGCATTTTCTGATGGGTGATTTTTGTAGCTTCATCTAATTGATTATTTGAAATATAAGCACGTGCTAAGCGAAGGTTTGCTATGACTGCAATATCTTCTTGTGAGCTGTTACTTGCTTGTTGGAGTAAGCTGATACAGCTAGCCTTATCTGGAGTGTCAGCTAAACAGGCTGTTTTTGCCGCTTTTAATGCCGCTAAAGCACCATAGGGTGTGCCACTAAAATCGCTAGTCAATTGCTTTAAAATATCCGCTTTTTTTGTAGAATCAGTACTTTCATCGCTTAATTGAGCAAAAAGACGTGAGCCACCTTCAGCTTTAGTTTTTTGGTGAACCCCCCATTGTTGCCAGCCAAACATGCCACCGATAGCTAATGCAATGCCAACGAAAACAGAGGTGCCGTTTTCTTTCCACCACGCTTTCAGTTCTTGTGCTTTTTCGTCGTCTGATTTTAACTCTAAATCTGCCATTTTTTGTACCTTTTTTTGATAGCGCGACTATAACATAACCTTTATAGGCAAAATAGTTACGTTAAAGAATCCTTTTTAAAGAATATGTGTCTTAATGAAGTCTGCTAATTTTTCTTGAGAAAGTGTCACTTGTTCTGTTTTCTTTTGTGAGTCTGCTACTAAGGGTTTAATGGTAATTTCCCCTGCTTCTGCTTCACTTTCCCCAAGAATAAAGGCATAGCTGGCACTTGATTTATCCGCACGTTTTAGCTGTGATTTAAAACTACCAGCACCACCATTGACCAATAAACGTAAAGCAGGGTGTTTATTTCTGATTGTTTCAGACAACATTAAACCTGCAAGTTCGGCTTGCTCACCTAATAAAACGAAGTAAACATGCGGATATTGATTTGGAATATCCGTGTTTTTTTCTTCTAGCAATAATTGCAAACGATCTAAACCAATGCCAAAACCACAGGCAGGGGTTTCTTTACCACCAATTTGTTTGACTAAACCATCGTAACGCCCGCCAGCACAAATAGTACCTTGAGCGCCTAATGCTTCGGTAATCCATTCAAATACGGTGCGGTTATAATAATCAATGCCACGTACCAATCGGGAATTGACTTGATATGCAATCCCCATACGGTCAAGGCGTTGTTTTAAGCCTTCAAAATGCGCTTTAGACTCATCATCCAAGTAGTCTAAAAGATCAGGTGCATTGGCAACCAATTCTTTTAAAGCCGGGTTTTTAGTATCTAGGATTCTTAATGGGTTTTTATGCAATCGACGTTTTGAGTCTTCATCCAGTTGATCTTCATGCTGACTAAAATAGTTGATTAATATTTCGCGGTATTTGTCGCGTGCTTCGTTACTACCTAATGAGTTTATTTCTAAACGCACCGTGCTCATATCTATACCGAGCAACTTCCAAAGGCGTGCGGCAATGGCAATAACTTCTGCATCAATATCAGGTGTAGCGATGCCATAGGTTTCGATACCTGCTTGATAAAATTGGCGATAGCGCCCTTTTTGTGGCCGTTCGTGACGAAACATCGGGCCGGTATACCAGATGCGTTGTTGTTGATTGTGTAATAAGCCGTGTTGAATACCTGCACGAACACAGCCCGCTGTACCTTCGGGGCGAAGCGTTAAGCTGTCTTCGTTGCGGTCTTGAAAGGTGTACATTTCTTTTTCGACAATATCGGTGACTTCGCCAATGGTGCGTACAAATAAATCAGTCGGCTCAATAATGGGCGTGCGTAATTCTTTGTAACCGTAACTGTTGAACAGTTGGCGCGCTGTGTTTTCGATATACTGCCAGCTTGCTGATTGGTCGGGGAGAATGTCGCGCATACCGCGTACTGATTGAATATTTTTTGCCATGTGCGCTGTGTCTTAATTATTATCTTTAATTGAGGTTATGAGTCGAGGCGTGAAATTATTAGTCGTTATTCTATGGTGAAATTAGCCACACTGCCTTTAATATGTTTTGTAATATCTTTGGCTTTGCCGTCAATAAAAATGGATATTCCTTGTGCGTTACCAATCCTAAAGGTGAGCGGTTTTTCTAATTCGAGTTCTTTTTCTTTACCAGCGGCCGTTTGTCCTTCGTAAACCGTTTTGTTGTTTTTATCTTTGATACGAAGCCACACTTCTTTTTTGAATACGAGTTTAATTTTTGCATGAGTGCTGGATGTTTCGGCTTCTGCTATAGGTGTAGCAGGCGTAGTATCTGTTTTAACATTATTATCGGTAGTGTTATTGATGATTTTGTCAGGTGTGTCGCTTTTATCGGTTTTATCAAGGTCGGCTAGTCTGGCATTGATTTTGGCGACATTGGTATTGTTATCTACAACCTGTGATGGATTATTAATAGCGCCATTAGTTGTCGTATTTTTTTGCTCTAGAGGAATAGGCAATGGGTCTGGCATGCTTCCGGTTAAAAGTGGGTTATTGTCACCATTATGATTGTTGAGTTGTTTGTCTGTTTGTTGTGAAAAACTATTCCATGTATTAGAAAACCATGCCGTCACTTTTGGTTGCATGAATAAAGTAATAAGACCACCGAGAATAAGCAGTAACATTAACAGTTTTAATAACATCGGTAGCATTGATGGTTTACGGTTGATTGAGTTGAGTGGTTTAAAGTGATGCTCTAACTCGTCTGGTGATGCCCCACGTAAGCTTTCGTATAAGCTAATCAGCTGAGTAGGGTCTTTTTCAGCCAACTTTGCGTAATTTCGTAAATAACCACGGATATAAGGAGGTTCGGCGAGCGTTGCAAAGTCTTCTTCTTCTAGTTTGATTATTTTGATTTCAGATAAACACAGCGCATCTGCGGTTTCAGCTGTCGTGTAACCAATCGAATCACGATACTGCCGTAATAGATTGCCTAGTTCACCTGCTTGTGCCTTTGGAATATCTGGTTCTTTATTTTTTTTTGCCATCGTGGGATTGTACTAGTAAGTGTTAATGAGTGCTAATTTTAATGTGAGCTACTCATACGTGTCGCTTCTTCACTGGTAGGAAATAACCGAAGTAGGGCAGAGGTACAGGTATTCGCTTTTTTGTGATTACCCATTTTTTTATTAATAGAGGTACATAATTGTAACGCTTCGGGTGTTGATTTACCTACGTTTTCATAGCGCGAAAGGAAAGCATGCGCTCTTTTAAGGTCATTCTTGCCCTCGTAAAGTTTAGCCAATTGTAATAAAGCAGAACTAAAATTAGGGCGTTTATCGAGCGCTAAGCGGAAGTATTTTTCTGCTTTATTGGGTTGATTCGATTTATAACTACAAATACCCGCGTTGGTATAGGCGTACTCAGGCGTTCTATAGAGCGGGTCTTTAATAGCAATAAGAAATTGTTTAATTGCCGCCTGATAGCGATTAGTGCCACATAAAAAAGAACCGTAGTTATTTCTAAGTTCTGGGTCTTTGGGGTCAAGATCAATAGCCTTTTTAAAATGATGCTGTGCTTTATTATTTTGTTTTAAGCGTTGTTGTAGTAATGCAAAATAATGATGCGCTTTTGCCAAATCGGGTTTTTGCTCCAGTGCCTTTAATAGTTTATCGTTTGCTAGTTGTAAGCGACCATTTCGTAAATATTCAACACCTAAATCGGCATTATAATCTGCTGCTTTTGATTTATTTTCAGCTTTTTTAACCTGACCACTACAAGCACTTAATAATAAACTAGCCAGCACAAGACTAAGTAGCGATTTCACCCTTAATAAACTCATTACTTTGTACGATAGTGTGCTTGTAAGCGACGATAGTGTTTTTGTAAAAGCTGTGTTTGTAAATAGTGTAAAAAATTGCATTGAATAGCCCCTTAATTCTTATTCAATTTTAAAGTCCTGATATTCAGGATTCGATACGTGCGAAATGAATTTCTCTGCGACTTTTATCTTTTATTTTGCCTGCTAATTGCCCGCAAGCAGCGTCAATATCATCCCCGCGTGTTTTTCTGGTGATAACAGTAAGCCCTGCTGCTGCCAGAATATCCCGAAATTTGTAAATTCTATTATTTGAAGAACGTTTATAACGTGTTTCAGGAAACGGGTTAAATGGTATCAAATTCACCTTCGCAGGTACATCTTTTAATAATATTGCTAATTCCCGTGCATTTTCTTCAGAATCGTTTATTTTCTCTAGCATCACATATTCGATGGTGATTTTTTCGCGCGCTGC
>CAZMWD010000116.1:5774-7117 GCA_964569685.1 uncultured Cocleimonas sp.
TCTATTTTAGCATTTTCTACGCTATCAGATCCATGTACCGCATTTTCATCAATGCTTTTTGCAAAATCAGCACGAATAGTGCCTGCATCGGCTTCTGCTGGATTGGTTGCGCCCATCAGTTCACGGTGTTTAAGGACTGCATTTTCGCCTTCTAATAATTGTACCATCACTGGACCAGATGTCATAAACTCAACCAACTCGCCAAAGAAAGGACGCTCTTTATGTACAGCATAAAAACCTTCTGCATCGGCTTTTGATAAGTGTTTCATTTTTGCTGCTATAATATTTAAGCCCCCTTTTTCAAAGCGAGAATATATTTCGCCGATTACGCTTTTGCCAATTGCATCGGGTTTAATAATAGAAATAGTGCGTTCAATAGCCATGGTTGAATATACTCTAATTAAATAAAAAGCGCATTGTACTGGTCTGATCATTATTCGTAAATATATGATTCGCTCTGGTTCATTGATAGGATGTAGTAATTCTAATAAGCGTACGACTCAAATGGCAAAATCCGAATCCATCACCCACTTATTCAAAATTCTTAAACAGTCTCGTTACCCTGTGACTAAAAAAATATTGGAAGAAAAACTGGAATGTTCAACTGCCAGTGTCGAGCGTTACCTACAAGAATTACGCGATACCAATATGCTCAATATTATTTATGACCGTGAATACAAGGGTTATAAAATCGAGCACGATCCCGATACGGATTTAGAGCTACCCAGTCATTTGTTTACAACACAGGAAGTGAATGCACTGTTGTTAATCGAGCAAATCATTAATGACCTTGAGCCCGGTTTTTTAGAAGAGGATACTGAAAGCTTAAAACAGCATTTAGCAAAAATAAGACAAAAATTCTCGGGAAAACAAACGCTTGATGGTAATCGTATTCGGATGATTAATATTGGTAAGCGACAGGGAAATATAAAGCATCTTACACAGGCTACTCAGGCGGTACTACAAGGCAAACAAATCAGTATTGAATATGGCTCTCGTTCAAGTTCTTGTTCGGGTGGTTTGTCTGCGAAACCATCAGTATCCACACGAAAGTTATCTACAGCTACAAGAAAGCTATCTACAACTACAAGAAAGCTTTCACCACAACGCCTGACTCACTATCGAGATAATTGGTATTTAGATGCGTGGTGTCATAAAAAAGAGGCGTTAAGAACCTTTTCTTTAGATAGAATTACGACGCTTCATTTACATAAAAGCATCGCAAAGAAAATCAGTCAAAAAGCGTTGAATCAACACTATACGCCGAGTTTTGGGATTTTTGGTGGACAAGCAACACAAGTTGCCCTTCTTAAATTTACCCCGCACCGTTCGCAATGGGTTGC
>CAZMWD010000117.1:0-7097 GCA_964569685.1 uncultured Cocleimonas sp.
TTTTAACGGGTAGCCACCGTACTCCAGCTCTTAAAACATTAGCTCATTAAATCGTTTTGTCACTCGCTTTTTTGACACAGGATAAGCCGTGCCTAAATCCTGAGCAAATAGTGATACGCGGAGTTCTTCTAATAACCAACGCATTTCTTGTGTATTGGCATTTTTACCCCTCTTTTTGATGAGTTTTTTATAATCTTCCCATAGCGGTTGTATTTCTAAATACAGCGGACGATCTTTATGTGAATCGCCAACTAATTTATCTAATCGCTTGAGAATTGCTTTTAAATAACGCGGGTATTGGCGCAATTCATCCATGCTTAAATCATCTAGGAAACCGGGGTAAACTAATGACCCTAGTTGATCTTTAACGTCATTGAGTGTTTCTAATAAGCGTAAATCAATAGTGCCTTTTAGTTGTTTGCGCACATCGTGGTTTAATGAAAGCACCGTGGATAATTGCTGGCAAAGTTCATTTTTAGTTTCTTGTAAATTATCCTTATGCTTTTTTATATGGCTTAAAAATTGAGCTTCATCTATGCCATTGCCGTGTTTTCTGGCGAGCCAATCATCTGTAATAAACGTTAAGCGAAAGACAGTCTTAACGATATTCGCTTTAAGCTCATCACATTTTCCAGTGGAATTATATTTAAGGCAAAGGGTATGAATATCTGGCAATGACTTTATCATTTCCGCTTGTTGTTGCTTAAAATGCAATAAAACCAAGCGCAATAAACCATTTTGTTGCTGTGCTTTTTGGGGTGAATCAAATAGCTGGATTGATACCGACGTGCCTTTATCGACTAACGCCGGCCACGCTTTTATTTTCATACCCGATAAATCAACCAGCACTTCTTCTGGCAGTGTTTCAAAATCCCATTGTTGAATATCTTGGCGTTCAATCGTATCGCTTACTTTATCAGTTTTAGCGTGTGCAAAATTAGCCGTTGCTGTATTACCAATCGCTTCTTGAAGCACATCCAAATCACGCCCTGTTTTGATCACTTTACCTGCTTCATCTACCACTTCAAAACGCATACGATGGTGATCATCAAATTGCTGATTTTGCAATAACTCAGCATCAATACGATTGCCGGTCATACGCCGGAGTGCTTCGGCAATGGTGGTTATTAACGGCTGGCTATGATCTTCTAATGATTCCAAACAGGCATTGGCATATTCTGGCGCGGGTACAAATTGCTTACGCACTTGTTTGGGTAAGCCACGAATAAAGGCGATGACTTTTTCGTGCAACATCCCCGGCACTAAATAATCAAAGTGTTGGTTAGATAATTGATTCAGCGCAGCCGCTGGCACACGTACCGTAACGCCATCATTTTCTTTGCCCGGTTCAAAGTGATAGGTGAGCGGTAATAGCATATCGGCGATATTAATATAATCGGGGTATTGCTCGTCCTGCACGTGTGAATCATCACGTTGCATTAAATAATCACGGGTGAGCATTAATGCTTGCGGTTTATTTTTCTCGTAGCTTAACCGCCACTTTTCAAATGCTGGGCCACTGTAAATATTATCGGGAATAAGCTTATCGTAAAAATCATAAAGTATTTCTTCATCCACTAAAATATCACGACGACGCGCTTTAGCTTCTAGGTTTTCAACCTCTTCAATCAATGCGCGGTTATGTATGAAAAAATCAGCACTACAATTATATTCACCATACACCAGCGCATGACGAATAAATAACTGGCGTGATACCACTGCATCTATCGGCCCAAAATTAATACGTTTTTTGGGATTAATAGTAATGCCATAAAGGGTGGTGCGTTCATCTGCTGCAACCTGTGCGGCACGTTTTTCCCAGCGGGGTTCGCTGTAATGATATTTGAGCAAGTGTTTGGCCGCATAGTTAACCCATTGCGGTTGGATTTTAGCCACAGTGCGCGCAAATAAACGGGATGTTTCGACAACCTCCGCAGACATAATCCACTTGGGTGATTTTTTGCGTAAGCTAGATGCGGGGAATATAAAAAATTTGCGGTTATTCGCACCTTGGTATTCTTGGTTCTCTTGCTTAAAACCGATATTGCTTAATAATCCGGTCAATAAGCTCTGATGAATCGCATCATATTGAGCGAGGTATTTATCATCATCCTCTACTTTTTCTTGGTTACTCTTTTTAGACTTTTTATTTTTTATTTTTGTATTGTTTGGTTTATTGTTAGCAAGCTCGAATTTAGAGTCTTTCAAACTCATTCTTAACTGCCGATAGGTTTCGTTCCATTCACGTAAACGTATAAAAGATAAAAATTCTCGGCGACATAATTTACGCAATTGCCCCTGAGATAGCTCGCCATTTTTATCGTGATAATAATCCCAAAGTTTTAATAGACTAATAAAATCAGAATTTTCATCTTTAAAACGGCTGTGTTTTTGATCCGATGCCTGTTGCTTATCCATCGGGCGTTCACGCACATCTTGAATAGACAGCGCACTTACAATCACCAGTACTTCATTCATCACGCCTAAGTCTTTCGCGGCTAATAACATGCGCCCTAAACGTGGATCTATCGGAAAATGGGCTAATTGTCGCCCTGTTTGGGTGATGTTAATATTATCGCCGGTGGCTTTATTAACCGCACCTAACTCAAACAGCAATTTATAACCATCACGAATCATGCCGGAATCAGGCGCTTCTAAATAAGGGAACTGACTTACATCGCCTAAGTTAAGCGATGCCATTTGTAAAATAACAGAGGCTAAATTGGTGCGTTGAATTTCGGGTAGTGTAAATTCATTGCGCGCCTCAAAATCATCTTCGGCATAAAGACGAATGGCAATACCGTTACTGGTTCGCCCACACCGACCAGAACGTTGATTCGCCGATGCTTGTGATATTTTTTCTATCGGCAAACGTTGTACACGCGAGCGCCACGAATAACGAGAGATACGCGCTAAACCTGTATCTATCACATATTTTATTCCGGGAACGGTGAGTGATGTTTCTGCCACATTGGTCGCTAAGATAATGCGCATCGCACCGCCCGGATGAAATATCTTATTTTGCTCGGCAGATGATAGGCGCGCAAACAAAGGCAAAATCTCAACGCTGGGTTTATGATGCTTACGCAAGGCTTCACTGGCTTCACGTATTTCACGTTCGCCAGATAGAAAAATAAGAATATCGCCACGTGCTTCTGCCATCAACTCATCGCTGGCATCGACAATCGCTTGGAACATGTCTTTTTCTTTCTTTTCGCCTTTGTCTCCGTTATCTGAGTTTTCATTATTTTGCTGTTGATTATTATCCGGCACTAAGGAGTGATAACGAATTTCAACGGGATATGTTCTGCCCGATACTTCAATGATGGGTGCTTCTTTGCCATTGAACTTGAAGTGCTTAGCAAAACGCTGGGGATCAATCGTTGCAGAAGTAATAATGACTTTTAAATCTTTGCGTCGTGGCAATAACCAGCGCAAATAACCCAGCATAAAATCAATATTAAGACTACGTTCGTGCGCCTCATCAATAATCAATGTGTCGTATTGATTAAGATAACGGTCATTGCGAATCTCGGCTAATAAAATGCCATCGGTCATTAATTTAATATAGCTTTCATCACGAGTTTGATCATGAAAACGCACTTTGTAACCCACCACAGAGCCCATCTCTGTTTTAAGCTCTTCCGCTATTCTAGCAGCAACACTTCTGGCGGCTAAACGCCGTGGTTGCGTATGCCCAATAATGCCATCTACGCCACGCCCCAATTCCAAACACATTTTGGGTAACTGCGTTGTTTTGCCCGAACCGGTTTCACCACAAATAATTGTGACTTGGTTTTCCATAATGGTTTTGATGATTTCTGCGCGACGTTCCGCAACGGGTAAATCAGGGTAGTCAGGTGTAGGTAAGTCATTTAAACGCTGAGTGCGTTTTTTGATAGATGCTTCAATTTTTCTTTGGAGCATTTGCAGGTCGTTGCTATGCTTTTTATTATCCGAATGTTTTTTAGAATCTTGCTCAAGCCGACGAATTATTCTACTGAAATAAAACCGCTGTGATCCCTGACAGTCACTTAATTGTTTTTTAAGGTCGGAAAGGTTCTGGGTCTGTTTTTGGACTTGGTTTGGCATCTTGCGTAATAGTATCACTTACTACACTTTTTTCCGCATGCTGTTGTAGCGTTTCAGACATTTTATGGTCGCCACAGCGTTGTTCAGAAATTTGGTTTCTTCCCTGACGCTTTGCAACATACATCGCATTATCTGCTGCCGTTATCAACATTGCCGGAAAAATAACATCCTGCTCTTCTTCTGGTGTATTCCCAGTAAAGTCCCAACCAGGCTCACAGCAAGAAACACCAACACTAACAGTAACTACTTTAAATTCTGATCGAGGATGATCAATTTTTAAATTCTCAATTTTATTGCGTAAACGCTCTGCCAGCATACGCGCATCTTTTAGTTGCGTGGAAGGCAACAAAATTGCGAATTCTTCTCCGCCATAACGTGCAGCTAAATCAGCAGGGCGACGTGTCACACTGCGTAAACTAGCAGAAATCATTTGCAGACATTCATCACCGGCTTGATGACCCAGTGAATCGTTATATTTTTTAAAGTAATCAACATCCAGCAATAATAAAGAAATAGGTGTTTTTTCACGCATGGCGCGTCGCCATTCTATTTTAAATTCACGATCAAAATGTCGACGATTCGCCACTTGGGTAAGTTGATCTGTATCCGCTAAATCCTGTAGAGCAAACTGGGCGCCCTGCAATTCAAATAGCAAATGATATATATAGCCAGCAACAAAAATCAAGGTGGTAGCCATTACAATCATCGCTACCGCTAATACACTATGACCCTTATCGACACTCATCAATAACAAAATAACCGTGGGTGCAAGCGTAACAAGTATTTGCAAATAATAAGCAATGCGGGATGCCGCCAATGTGGGAATTGCCGCAAGCAATACACTAAATAAAACGAGAATAAGCAAAATTTGATAAATTAAATCATCAGGGAAAAGTACCACGCCCGCCAAGCCCCAAATGGTGCTAATCATGGTGGTAAAAAACACGTAGCGATTCGCCCAACCGCTCAGTTGAATCTGTGAATATTGTTTTTTAGAGTTGAAGTTTTTGCCAATTAAGTACCTGACGATACTCAAAGTCACAATCAAACCAAACCAGATTAATAAGGAAAGTCGTTGTGCAGAAAAGTATTGCCAGAAGAAAGTAAGCAAAACACCTGCGAGTAAAATATTACTCCAAAAACCAAGTAATTTATTTTTATAAAGATAGGCGATTTGCCCTTGAATTAAACTGGAAGATGTACTGGTAACAGAGTCTTCATCTTCTTGACTAGGTAGTGGTGTGTTGTTACTTGCAGTCATAACTTACAAGAGTCCCTTTTTTAATAACTGGTTAAGAATTGCTCAGACAGTTATACAGCTACCTTACCGAAAGAACAATAGGGCGATGTCCTAATTTCTCTGCTTTAAGTTTCCAGCTGTTCGCACTCTCCGAACTAACAGGGCCCGCGATAACACGGTACCAAGTACGACCTTTTACTGTTTTTTCCTGGATATAGGCTGAAACGCCTTTTTTATTTAAACGTTTGATTGTTTTATTCGCACGACTTTTGTGTTTAAACGAAGCAACCTGTAATAAATAATCACCACTCTTGCTAACAACAGCTTGTACATCTTCGCCCTCTAATAACGCTACTTTTTCTGCCGTATCTTCAGTCATCGCTGTATTTTTAACACTAATTTCAACTGCTTTGGCTGTTTTTCGAGCAGGACCAACAGGCACATCTAAGTTAGGTAATACAGCATAATAACTAAAGTTATTATGGCGTGGCTCTTGAGTAGTTGCGCTAGACGAATGTCTTTTCGTTTCTATGGGTTTTTTAGATTGCGCCGCCTTAGCCTGCGCAGTAATAACTGATCCCGATGTGTTTTTTGCAGATTGAGCGGATGCAATTTTTTGTTGCACACTATCAACAGATGATAAACGTGTATTGTTATTGTTGGCAAAATAATACATGCCCAAGCCAACTAACAAACCTAAAATAATTCCAGAAAACATCCAAATGATTCCGCTTCCCCCAACGAAACCTGTATCCAGAGACTCACGTTGTTTAAAATCCTTATACATTAATAATTCACTCTTTGTTAGTGTTATAAATCAGCCCTTAATCCTTTTACTTGCTTATTTGAGTTATTATTATTCTTAATAAATAAGAGGTATTCCATCAATAATGCCATTAATCACTGATACTTACAAGGTTATTCTCATCCGTTCTAATAGACAAAGAATTATTCTTATGTGTATATAAATTATTATTTACAATCAAACTAAAGATCATTCTTAGGGGGCTTTTGATTAAGTTAACATCATCTATTTTTATGTGCTTCGCGTTCGATCACTTGACCTGCCTTTTGAATATCTTTACCTGCCCCCGCAACCAGTACTACAAGCACTCAATGACAATAGTGTTGTGGCTAACGATACAATAAGTAATAAGCCTACAAATATTTTTTTCATTTTTATAATCCCCCTTATCTTTTCTCAGAAGCCTTATTCTGCAACGTTCACCACCGACCATCAAGTATTTATGATAGATAAAAACTTCTTAAGGAGATCCTGATTAAGTCCCCTAATGACGTTAGCCCCTGACACAAACGTCACACTCTTGTCAGTTTGTGACAGTATTTTTAAGACACTTGTCACGATAAAAACAACCATTTAAATAATTTATTACTAATTAAATCAGTATCTTATGATGATTTTAAGAAAGTTGGCATTGCAGTTGCATACTATAGGGAACAACAAGGACAAATAATAATTAAACAACAGAACATAGAACAAACGGAATTTACCAGCAAGCCCCGAGACAGTGAACGATTTAGTTAATAAATAAAAATAAAATAATCGTCGGTCTCACACCGTGCCTTTTTACTTTCCCCGGTAGAAAGGCACAACTTATTCAGGGTGGTTACTAAAGAAGTAGCCACCCACAAAAAAGCCTTTTTACTTTCCCCAGTAAAAAGGCTTTTTTTTATCCCTTGTAATTTAAATTCATCCTTGAATATAACTAACGTAAATTTACCAGCAAGTCCCGAGACAGGAACG
>CAZMWD010000118.1:0-7095 GCA_964569685.1 uncultured Cocleimonas sp.
GAGAAAATTCGGGTAGCGGCAAATAATCCCGATGCTCAGTTTTGGATAAGTATTTCTGGAACCGTCTTCAAAAATCTAAAAGATGACCTTAAAGGTAGCCGGCATCAGAAATTTCTAATTAAAATTGCGCCTGATATTACCTTGCTGGTCGCTCATAATATTGATTTAGCTCCGCGCGCGCCCGTTCAAAAAGGCGATGAAATAAGCCTGCGCGGGCGTTATGAATGGAATAATCGGGGTGGTGTGATGCATTGGACGCATCATGACCCAAAGGGTAGAAAACAAGGTGGGTGGATTCAAGTTAAGGGTAAAAAGTATAAATAATTAAAGTTAGCAAGCTCAAACACCTAATTATTACGCTAAGTTCTAGTATGCCTTGTCGGGGCTAGTACTAAGCTTTGGCATAATCGAGTTGCTTTTTCAGGTTCCCTAAAGAACCAAAAAGTACATCGTTGCTTTTCCGCAGGAAATGCCGATGTTGGTGGGGTTAAGTATTTACCTACTTTAAAAAATAACAGCGCAAGTTTAAACATCCTAATACACTAGCACAAACAACCAAACCATCCCGACATTCACCATTGCAATAAACACCGCCGCAGACCCCATATCTTTAGCCCTACCGGATAACTCATGCTGTTCTCCACCAAAACGATCCACCACCGCTTCGATGGCGGAATTGAGTATTTCTACCAGCAATAACAGTAACACACTACCAATCAACAACGCTTTTTCGACACCACCTTCACCTAGCCAAATTGCTAAGGGAAACGCCACCACCAATAAAAGCACTTCTTGACGAAATCCTTCTTCGTGTTTGTATGCCGCTTTTAAACCTTGCCACGTAAAGCCTAATGCTTTTATCCAACGGGTGACGCCTGTGTTGTTACTGCCTGCCATTGTGTTGCCTACCTATATGATTCTATAGAAGGACATGAACATATCAGATTTCGATCACCATAGACATTATCAACGCGATTGACCGTCGGCCAGTATTTTGATGTGCTAATCACACCCTTTGGAAATACGGCTGTTTGTTGGTCGTAAGGTCGATCCCAATTTTCGCTTATATCAGCCAAGGTATGAGGCGCATTCACCAAGGGATTATTCTCTAGCGACCAGTCGCCATTTTGTACATTGCTTATTTCTTCTCGAATCGCAATCATGGCATCACAAAAACGGTCTAATTCGTATTTAGATTCTGATTCAGTCGGTTCTATCATCAACGTGCCCGCCACCGGAAACGACATGGTGGGTGCATGAAAACCATAATCCATCAAGCGTTTTGCAATATCTTCTTCACTAATCCCAGAGGCTTCTTTGATAGGGCGAATATCAATAATACATTCGTGTGCTACCGCGCCATTTTTACCACGATACAGTATGGGATAATGATCGGCGAGGCGTTCAGTCACATAGTTGGCATTCAGAATTGCCATTTTAGTGACTTGCGTATTACCTTGTTTGCCGAGCGTTTTCATATACATCCACGAAACCGGCAAGATAGATGCACTGCCATAAGGCGCAGCAGAGACTGCATGGGTTTTGTTTTCGCTATTCATTACATGACCCGGAACAAACGGCGCAAGGTGTTTACGCACACCGATAGGACCGACACCTGGGCCACCGCCACCGTGTGGAATTGCAAAGGTTTTATGTAAATTAAGGTGTGACACGTCCGAACCAAACTGCCCGGGTTTTGATAAACCCACCTGCGCATTCATATTCGCGCCATCTAAATACACTTGTCCGCCACAGTCGTGAATAATATCGCAGACTTCCACAATATCTTCTTCAAATACACCATGAGTCGATGGGTAAGTCACCATAATACAGGCAAGATCATCTTTGTGTTGTTGTGCTTTTTCGCGACAATCGGCGACATCAATATTGCCTTTATCATCACAATCAACCAACACTATTTTCATCTTCGCCATAGCCGCCGATGCAGGGTTTGTACCGTGAGCAGAGGTAGGAATTAAACAGATATTACGATCACCCTGCCCGATACTTTCGTTATAACGATTGATTGCAACTAGCCCCGCATACTCGCCTTGAGCACCTGAGTTGGGTTGCATCGAAACGGTATCGTACCCCGTTGCTTCTGCCAACCATGCCGCCAGTTCATCAATCATTTGTTGATAACCTTGGGTTTGCTCGGCAGGCGCAAACGGGTGAATTGATGAGAACTCTGCCCAGCTAACCGGCATTAATTCACTTGCTGCGTTGAGCTTCATGGTACAAGAACCTAAAGGAATCATCGCATGAACTAATGATAAGTCTTTGTTTTCTAATCGTTTAAGGTAGCGCATCATTTCTGTTTCGGTATGGTGCTGATTGAAAACTTCATGGCTTAAGAAATCAGTTTCGCGTGCAGCGTTTTCTGGAATACCTGAATCACATTGTGCTTTTAAAATTTGTTGATCAATTTTATTTACATCAAAACCATGCTCTTTACCTAAAAATAGAGTAAATAAATCTGCAATGTTTTCAACTGTTTTGGTTTCATCAAAACTAACGGCTAATTTGTCCTCATCAACCAAACGCAGGTTAATACCCTGTTCTAAGGCTTGTTTGTAAATGGATTGCTGATTTTTGCCAACCGATACCGTTAAGGTGTCGAACCACGATGTGTTCACCAAAAACTCACCATCAGCAAGCTTACTTTGGCGGATGGCTGCAGCAAAAATACTGGTAAGGCGATTAATTCTTCCGGCAATCAATTTAAGCCCTTTTGCCCCATGATACACCGCATAAAAACCTGCCATATTGGCAAGTAATGCCTGTGCAGTACAGATATTAGAGGTCGCTTTTTCACGGCGAATATGTTGCTCGCGGGTTTGCATCGCCATACGTAAGGCTTGATTGCCACGGCTATCAATAGAAACACCAATCACACGACCGGGCATCGAACGTTTGAGTTTATCGCGTACTGCAAAGAAAGCGGCATGTGGCCCGCCAAAGCCCATCGGCACACCAAAGCGTTGTGAATTTCCAAACACAATATCTGCGCCCATTTTGCCGGGTGATTCGAGCATCACCAGCGACATTAAATCAGCACCAACACAGACTAATGCTTTTTGTTCGTGTGCTTGGTTGATGATGGATTCAAGATCAATGATATTGCCCGACAAACCAGGGTACTGAATCAACACACCAAAGACTTCGTGCTGTGCTAATTCGGTGGCAGGATCACCTATAATTAATTCAAAACCAAAATACTGCGCACGTGTTTGTAATACCGCTAAGGTTTGCGGAAACACATCTTTATCAACAAAAAACTTATCTATTTTTAGTCGGTTAGAACGCTTTGCTAATGCCATTGCTTCAGCGGCTGCAGTGGCTTCATCTAATAACGAAGCGTTTGCTATATCCATGCCCGTTAAATCCATCACCATTTGCTGAAAATTTAATAAGCCTTCTAAACGACCTTGCGAAATTTCTGGCTGATACGGCGTGTATGCCGTATACCAACCGGGGTTTTCCAATACATTACGCTGAATAACCGGCGGCACAATCGTGTCGTAATAGCCCGTGCCGATGTACGATGTATTCACCTTGTTTTTATTAGCAAGGGTACGCAAATAGTCCAAGGCTTCTTTTTCAGAACAGCTATCATCCAGATTCAGCTCATCGCTTAAACGAATACTATCCGGTACGGTTTTATCAATCAGTTCATCTAACGATGCAACGCCGACCGTTTCAAGCATGGCAGGAATATCAGCCTGTTGAGGGCCGATATGGCGTGAAATAAAGTCATCGTGTTGGAAAAGGGTATTTAGAGGTGTATTTTTCATAATATAAAGAATTTAGAGCGATTAAATTTATATAAGTTTTTGCCACGGTAAAACACGCAAAGAACGATTAATTGTCTTTTCCTGTGTCTTCCGTGGCAAAAGGGGCTGTTTTTTAGTTTAAGATTCCTGACACTCAAGCGCGTAGGCATCAGCATCCATAAGATTATCCATATCGTCCATATTGGTCAGCTTTAATGTGAAAATCCAGCCTTCGCCAAACGGTGCGGTATTAATAAGTTCTGGTTCGCCGTCTAGTTCTTCATTAACGGCGGTGACTTCACCCGCTAATGGCACATACATATCCGATGCCGCTTTTACCGATTCGATAACGCCACAACTTTCTTCTTCAACGTAGCTATTATCAACTTCAGGGAGTTCAACATACACAATATCGCCTAATAAAGCTTGTGCGTGGTCTGTAATGCCGACGGTTACTGTACCGTCGCCATTATCACGTATCCATTCATGGGTTTTTGAATATTTTAGGTCACTGGGGTTTTCGTTACTCATACTTTTTCTCCGAGATTCTAATTAACATTTGCTTGATTCCTCTCCTTTGGGAGACTCCCTTGCAGAGGGTATCGTAAAAAACAATCGTAGGTTGGTGCTGAGCTTGCGAAGCCCAACAAACAGCGTCATGTTGGGCTTCGTTCCTCAGCACCAACCTACATAAGGCACTTTTATTTTAAAAACTAAATTAATGATTTTCCATTTCTTACAAACGGCGGTTTTACAATTCTTGCTTTAAGCTGTTTGCCACGAATTTCTACATGACAACTATCATTAACGCTGGATGGAATCCGTGCAAATGCAATTGCAACGCCTAATGTAGGTGAGAATGAACCACTGGTGGTTTCACCATTACCATGCTCGGTAATGACTTTTTGATGTCCGCGTAATACGCCTTTATCTTCTAATACTAAGCCAACGAGTTTTTGCTCAGAACCCTTTTTCTTTTCTTTCTCTAATACAGCACGACCAATAAATTCACGCGGTTTATCATCATCTAACCCCCATGCAACTGTCCACCCCATTGCAGCTGCCAGTGGCGAAATAGACTCATCCATATCCGTGCCGTATAAATTCATACCTGCTTCTAAACGCAAGGTGTCACGTGCGCCCAAACCAATCGGCTCAACACCTTTGGCTAATAAATCATCCCATAAGTCTGACGCTTTTTCATTCGGGATGATAATTTCAAAACCATCTTCACCGGTGTATCCGGTTCGTGCAACAAAAACATCATCGAGTTGAATACCGAAAAAGGGCTTTAAATCCCCTGCTTTTTGCGCACCATCGTTAGAGAGTATGGAAAGCACTTTATCGCGCGCATTCGGTCCTTGCACAGCAATCATAGCAAGATCATCACGTTCAACAATCTCTAATTCAAACCCTTCGGTTTGCTGGTTCATCCATTTAATATCTTTTTCGCGTGTTGCGGCATTAACCACCATGCGATAAAAATCATCCGCAAGGTAATAGACAATTAAATCATCAATCACGCCCGCATCATGATTTAGCATCGCACTGTATAAGGCCTTGCCTTTATTTTTTAGTTTATCAACATCGTTTGCCAATAAATATTGCAAAAATGGCTTTACGTCTTTGCCTTTTAAATCCAATACCACCATATGAGAGACATCAAACATACCCGCATCTTCGCGTACTTGTTTATGTTCTTTGACTTGAGAACCGTAATTGATGGGCATTTCCCAGCCGGCGAAATCGACCATTTTGCCGTTTGATTCTAGGTGTTTTTGGTATAGAGGGGTTTGTTTTGGCGTTTGTTCAGACATATCTTTTCCATAAAAGTCGGGCATAAAAAAAGGGCGGGCAGACACGTATTTAAAATACCTGTCTGCCCGCCCCTCTGTCCGTTTTACCTGAGAGATTCCCTGCCCACTTAAAAATTAAAACGTTAGGTGGTCAGGTTGAACCCTTCGGTGGAAGTTTTCTATTAACAAATAGCACTTCGCTCTCCAGAGTCAGTATCTCTTCGCAGTTCTTTTGCCTGAGCGTTTCCGGGCGGATTTGCGTCTTCGGCGTATAACATATTTCTATGCTATAAACTCTCCTGCGGGAGATATTACTGATAAAACAACTATACCGAGGCTAGCCTTTTTTTCAACTATTAGTTTTTGCTTTGCTTAGCTTTTTCAGCATCTAACATCTGTGCCAATTTTGCAGCAGGTATATATCCAGGAATCAATTTACCAGAATCAAGGACTAACGCGGGTGTTCCCGTTACGCCAATTTCTTGCCCTAAATTATATTGCGCCTTAATCGGGTTATCACAGGTTTTATCTTCGATTGGTTTGTTTTCTTTGGCATCCGTCATTGATTGTAAATTATCATCGGCACACCACATGCTAACCGCTTTTTTATACGATGGAGAACCGATACCCGCACGCGGGAACATCAAATATTCAACCGTAATACCTTTTTCGTTTAACTCAGGTATTTCGCGATGTAGTTTTCGACAGTATCCACAATCAATATCGGTAAACACTTGAATCACGTGTTTTTCATTTTTGGCTTTAAAAATAACCGCTTTATTGTCTTGTTTTGACATGGCGGTTTTACGCAAAGAATATTTTGATACTTCGGTCAGGTTTTCACGGGTTTCCAAATCTATCAAATCACCTGCAAGAAAGTATTTTCCATCAGCTGAAACATAGACTACTTCTGTGCCATACATCACTTGGTATAAATTAGGAATGGCGCTTTCTGTGATCATGTCTGGTTCGCTACGAAACACGGCTTTTAATTTAGCTTTTAATGCCGTTATTGTTTCTTCTTTATTTTTAGCCGGTGCGACACTTGTGTTTGACTTATCAGTTGAAGCGGTTGTGGTTGTAGAAGGAGGAGCGGTTGTTGTCGTTTTTACTGCACCGCTAAGTGTTTTAGTTTCTGGTTTAAAGTCTGCATTAGCAAACCCTGTGACGAGTAACACGGTTGTAAATAAAGCGCCTAATGTAACGGCAAGTTTTGTTTTGTTGTTCATTTTTTAAAATACCCTTTAACTTAAATAATTGAGCGTAGTTTAACCTATTTAATCTAATCATAGGCTTAACAAAATAATATGTGATTGATTTTAGTAATATCAAGCCTTCTGTATTGTTCAACGGTCATATGTTATGTGTTGATTATTCTGCCTCATAACAATTGTACGACATCCAAACCCGCGCTATGGTTCAATAAATTGGTGGTAATGCATGGCGTAGTGTGCCGTGATATTAAGGAGACCCTGATTAAGTCCCATAAATTCTGGCAACGCCAAGTTTCCAAGTTCGAGGCATTT
>CAZMWD010000119.1:0-4477 GCA_964569685.1 uncultured Cocleimonas sp.
TATCTTTATTGGTCATTGCCACGAGCATTCGTTTTTTATTGCTCGCTAAAAACCCAGAAAAAGATGACACCGAACTTTGGCAACGCATTAAGTCGTGGTGGTGGATGATCGCCATTTTGTTTATTGCCCTCAGTTTAAGCAAACTTTCTGCCATTGTCTTATTTGGTTTTTTAAGTTTTCTTGCGCTTAAAGAGTTTTTATCCATTGTACCCACTCGCCAAACAGATCGGCACGCCATATTTTTTGCCTATCTTGCCATTCCCATTCAATACTACTGGGTTCACACCGGTTGGTACGGCATGTTTATTATTTTCATTCCCGTTTATGTATTTTTATTTCTGCCGATGCGGATGATTCTAGTCGGCGACACCAAGGGCTTTATTCGCTCTGCCGGCATTTTACATTGGGCAACCATGTTAACCGTATTCAGCATCAGCCATATCGCTTACTTACTCACCTTACCCGTAAAAAATAATGAAGCAGGAGCGATTGGCTTAGTATTATTTTTATTATTTATGACACAATTTAACGATGTTTCCCAATACGTTTGGGGCAAAACATTCGGTAAGCATAAAATCATTCCTAAAGTCAGCCCCAATAAAACATGGGAAGGATTTTTAGGCGGACTATTTACAATCACGCTTTGCTCTGGGTTTATCGCACCATTATTAACACCACTAACCTTTATACAAGGGTTAATCGCGGGGGTTATTATTGCCTGTAGTGGCTTTATTGGTGATGTGGTTATCTCCTCTGTAAAACGTGATTTACAAATTAAAGACAGTGGTAATATGATTCCCGGACACGGCGGTATTTTAGATCGGATGGATAGTTTGACCTATACCGCCCCGTTGTTTTTCCATTTTCTATATTACACGCACTACTAAGAAACGATGACCAAAGAACGCCTCATTAAAATTCTATTTTTTGCTTTATTTGTGAAACCTATTGTCTTTGTTATTTTAGGTTTAAATATACGCGGGCGCGAAAAATTACCGATCAAAGGTCCTGCTATCCTTGCAGGAAATCATAATAGTCATTTAGATACACTGGTGTTGATGAGTCTTTATCCCTTATCAGAAATACACAAAATTCGCCCCGTTGCCGCTGCTGATTATTTTTTAAAAAATCGGTATCTTGCTTGGTTTTCACAAACCTGTATTGGCATTATTCCGCTTGATCGTAGCGGAGGAACAAGTAAAGACAAACTCTTTAATGGGTGTTACGAGGCATTAGATAAAGAAGATATTTTGATTATCTTCCCAGAAGGTAGCCGTGGCGACCCAGAAAAAATTGGCACGATAAAGAAAGGACTTTATTACTTAGTACAAAATTTTCAAACAAGTAGCAAAACCACTGTTCACGTAAGCCCTGTTTTAATGCACGGCTTAGGTGGCGCACTACCGCGCGGAGAAGCACTCTTTGTGCCTTTTAATTGCGATGTGATTATTGGTGATCCGTTGGAACTGAGTAAAACATCAACACAATATGTGCAGCAAATTTCCGAGAGTTTCGAATATTTACAGCAATTTTGTTTAACGCACTAATTTAATCAATATTATCCCGTTGAAACAGCCGCGGCACTAATTGACGCGCATAATCCCGATACAAATAAAGCCATAAAATAATCGGTGCAAGCGGTGGGATCATCAACTTACCTAATTGAAAGCCCAACGATATAATCAAACGAGTTGTCGATGTAGTATTTAATTGCTGAGCAACTTCTTGCCCTAAATGAAATGCCAACACACCAAACGTTCCAAATACAACGCCCCATAAAACGACTAAAAACAAAGGAATAATACTGATCGCATATTTTTTTATTTTACCCACAATAGTATCAGGGCTTGCCAATACCATCGCCAATAAAAAGGGAAAACTATACGCAAAATTCATAGCAGCAATTGGAAAAGATTGACCGCCAAACTGCGTAACCACTTTTATTTCTCGTCCATTAGCCTCAATCGCATTAATCACGTGATCTGCAAATAAAGGTAAAACAGCATCTGCAATGAACGCAGATATAAACGCAATGGCGGGCATTACAAAATACCACAGTGCAAATGTAACGGGCATCCATAATAAAACCTTGCCTAAAAAGGCAAGTACATCTAGGTTCTTCTTAATTTTCATTTATGCCATTTGCCCTGAATCGGGGCGGGCATCATCCGTTGGTTCGGCTGGCAACCATCGCACCCAAAGAATAAAGAGAATCAGCGCATCAAGAATAATTAGCGCCTGCCAAACGTATAAATGCGCCCACTCAAACCACTCCTTATTCCACTGCAAAAGGTAAAACAAGCTGATAATGCGTACAATATTTAACGCCTGAATCCCAATAAAACCAAAAATTAAACCCACTAATTTTTGTTTCCACGTTGCCGTAAACGCAATCATAGCGGCCGCTAAAACAATCATTGCTTCTACCCCATTGCAACCTGGCATTATTTTAACTGCCGTACCGTTCTCCAAGCTACGCATTACTATCCCTTCTGCTTGTATGCTGCTATCGAAAAAACTTGCAACGCCTGCGCTGATATAAGCGACAAAACTGGTAAAAGGTAAAATAACCGCCTCATGCACGGCTGGAATTAATTCCAACGTGAATAAAGTAACTAATACCATTATGAATACTGATAAACGCATCTTATTTTCCGCCCCTTACTGTTTCACTGTTTCTATTGTATAAAAATCACAAATAATAATAAAAGTATCTAAACCTTGGTTCCTAAGTATTACCTATTGACTCTACTATGATCAGTTATTATTATTATATAATAATTATTATTTATATGTAATTGATAAAAAGAGAGTGATCACGTGGCTTATCCATCTTTCTCATATTATAAGATTATTCAACCACCGTCCAACCACCTACAATATACTTCTCTTGCCAGTTTGCCAAAAGCTCCCTAATTTGCTTTTCAGAACTACTCACTCGAATTTCGTGTTGCAAAGGCTCTTTACGATTAGGGCTGTAGTTCGTTAAATGTAAAACATAAGCAGGATGATCACGAGAGGCTTCTTCTTTATTGGTTTTCCACAGCAATAGCTTACGCACCATGGTTGCTTCTTTTAGCGTTTTTGTTGCAACTATTCTTTCCATGATAGTACTCGTCGGCAAAATCAAATCATCTGCAATACGTTCTAAATCAGGTATTTCAGTAATATCTGAAAGCTGGGTCATTTTCACATCATCTGCATTGGCTGTTTTATCATCACGGATGCGTAAAAACTGGGGAGAAATAATACTACACAAGGGCAAACGACGTACCCCGATCCAATGATTTTCACCTTCATCCCATTCAATGATCATACGATCAATGGTACTACCGTGAGAGGTACGTGAGATTAAATCAAGACAAGAAATTTCAATGACTAATCCGGGTTTTATCATTTGATACGCCACACGGTCGGAGTTGACCTCAGCATATTCACTTTCAACTACCTGCGGGCTAAGTAGTTTAAGCAGTTCAATACGTTGGTCATCACTAAATCCACCACCCACGCGCGAAATAATCTGAAAACTACCATCATTACGAATCACCGCCAGTAACATACTGTGCAACATGCCTGCGCGGTCATCTATACCTTCGGTAAAACCAACGACCGCCAAATCAAGCGTGTGGCGCGGTTTGATTTTAAATACACCCGCACTATCGCTACGCACTACCACGCCTTCGGCATCTTCACCATCGACCCATTCGGCAAACTTTTTGAAGATTTTTTTTTCATCTCCAACAATGGTTTCCACCGAGTGTACTAATCCATCCTCGCCAAATATTTCCTGCACTTTTTGAATCGCATCAGCGTAATGCATAGATAAATCGACACCATCTAAATCATAGATATTGAAGATACCAAACCCAAGACTATCAACTGCATCTTGATCTTCAGGCTTACGTGCAACTCGCACTACATCATGCACCCACGCACGCTTGCCATCAGGTCGATTGACGTACAACTCCCCCCCAATAAGCGCTGATTTTACGCCTGCATTTTTTAAATGCTTGGCGGCACGTTTGTGAAACTCTGCGCCGTAGCGAACCGTACCACCAGGGTTTACGGTAAACGCGTCACCATTTTTATAAACGAGGCAAGTAAATTCACCGTCAATTTTACGGCTAATGAAGTAATCACCTGCGGGAATGCGGTATTTGGCTTTATCTCGATCCAATGCGGTCATCATTCTCCCAAGTTGGCGACGACGCATGCGTACTTGACGTAAAATATCGGGGTCTTTAATGCATTCTGCGGCTTTACCGCTATAATAATCGCCCAGTAATTGCGTGAGCTTTGAAGTATCTAAAAGTGATTTCATTTACTTACCTTCTTTTTGCTCGAAGCTTTCTTAATGGGTTTCTTTTTTGCTTTAGATTTGGGTTTTTTAGTTTCTGCTTTTTTCTTTGTTTTCTTTTTAGTTGCCGTGTTTTTTTTAGCTAGTGCACTTTTTTTAGCTGATGCACTCTTTTTAGCT
>CAZMWD010000119.1:4577-7000 GCA_964569685.1 uncultured Cocleimonas sp.
TGCCGTGTTTTTTTTAGCTAGTGCACTTTTTTTAGCTGATGCACTCTTTTTAGCTCGCGCACTCTTTTTAGCTCGCGCGTCCTTTTCGGCTAGCGCGACCTTCTTAGTTGTTTTTTTAGTAGATGCTTTATTGGTCGTTTCTTTTTTCTCTGCCGTTTTACTGGATTCTTTAGTTTCAATAGGCGCAGGTGATTTAAGTTCGGCATTAGAAAGATGCAACAATAAAATATAGCTATCATCTTTTACGCGACCTTCTAAAAATCCACGATACGGTGTGCTACCACGACGAAAAACTAAAGGCTCTTTGCCACTTTTTCCGCCACCCAGTAGCATTAAACTATTTAACTCAGAAAGTTCTTTTGCCATACCGTATAAAAAATCATAGGTCAGACCATTGATATGCACAATTTGTAATTTAGAAGAGAACACATAACGCCGAATGGCTTCGTCTTTATCAATTTTTTTACCCGTCCAACTCAGTGGAATATCGCTATCCACATTCGCTTCGGCTCGTTCGCGCTGACGGCGTTCTACGAATTTTCCTGCGGGCGAATAAATCACTTCATTTTGCTGAATTCGGTAAGTGACTGTTTCATCTTCATTGATATAAACGCGAGATACATTCCACAAGAAGCGACCGAAAACCTCTTTATCAACTTCAATATCGCTTTCAATCAATAATTGAGCGAGCTTTTCAGGATCATCTTTCGCTTGTTCTAAAAGGGAATCATAATCATGATCGACGGTTGCTTTAAGCACTTTGCGCGTGTAAGAGGCACCGCCTTTAGGCCCGACATAGCGCACTCGGCTACGTGGAGAAATACTTTCTGCTTTAACCACTGCATCGCGTTTGCGCGGGTCGGTTAGGTTTATATTTGCCATTTGATAGTTGTATTCAAATTAAAGAATAGTATTGAATACTACCGAGAGTAAGCTCAATAAACGAGCATTTTATTTTTTACGAAATAAACTCTTAATATTTTTTCTAAAAGATTTTTTTTCTTTATAAGGTTCAATCAAATCAATAAAGTGAGCGGTATTGTGAAACGCAAACGCTATATCTTGTGGTATTTTTAATTTTTCTGATATTTCACGTAGGCTACTAGGCTCTTTACGAAGAAAATCTGTTATTTTATCAACCTGTTGAAATGACCTTATTCGATTGAAATTCATCATGCTTTTAAGTGAATACTTTGTATTAAAATCAATATCTTGAGTACTCAATTCACATGCTAATAACAAGCTCGTTGTCCAAATAAATGATTCGATTGAATGACCATTATCTGGATTATCTCTCCTTAGTGCACGATGTTTTTTTATTTCATTATATGATAATTCAAGCGTTGTAACGTTATTTTGAGCACTTGGGCTGCTACATGCTTCTATAAATTTATTGCTAGAAAGTGAAACAGCACAGTAAACTGTATTTAAAGGGCTATCGATAAAAAATTCGATATTATTAAATTTTAAACATGTGAGAGTGTGAGCCGTTTCTTCTTGCTTTAAAATAGTAAGCAAAGTAGGGATAAAATAAATATCTTGAATAGGACTACTGCTTTCATTAGCACCTTCGTTTTGACTCTCTGCTTTAGCTGAATCCTGCAACTTTTCAAGTGGTTTTGATTTGTTTTTATTAGACGGTTTTTTCTTTTTAGGCTGAATAGAACCAATCACTCTGTCAAACTCATGTTCTAAATGATTAATGCCTAGAGCTTCTTTTTGTGTTTCTTTTTTAGTCTGTACTTCAGGTTTTTTAGTTTTATTTTGTTCTTTTTTAGCAGACGGAGCGGTAGAAACCTTTTCTTTTTCCTCTGGATTCTCCTTCTTTTTTGCAGTTTTTATTTTCTTATTTTTTGGTTTTATTGATACTTCCTTTTGTAATTTCTGTAACGCCTCATTTTCAATAATTTCCATTGCAAGGAGATCCATTTCTTGCTCAAGGCTTGTTTTCTCGGTTTGTTCTTGATTTTCTTCAAGTCTATCTTTAGCTTGGCGTTCTTTTTCGAGGCGTTCGGCTTCAAGTTTAGCTTTAGCTAGTCTTTCTTTCTCAAGGCGTTCTGCTTTTAATTTAACTAGTCTCTCTTTCTCAAGGCGTTCCGCTTCTAATTTAGCTTTAACAAGCCGTTCTTTTTCAAGACGTTCAGCTTCTAGTTTTTCTTTAGCAAGACGCTCTTTTACAAGACGTTCTACTTCTAATTTCTCTTTAGCTAGACGTTCTTTTTCAAGACGTTCAGCTTCTAGTTTTTCTTTAGCTAAACGTTCTTTTTCAAGTCGTTCTGCTTCTAATTTAGCTTTAGCTAGGCGTTCTTTCTCAAGACGTTCTGCTTTTAGTTTTTCTTTAGCAAGCCGCTCTTTTACGAGACGTTCCACTTCTAATTTCTCTTTAGCTAGACGTTCTTTTTCAAGACGTTCAGCTTCTAGTT
>CAZMWD010000120.1:0-6965 GCA_964569685.1 uncultured Cocleimonas sp.
GGTAGAATATTAATTATAACAATCCATAAAAAGCCGGAAAAATCAAAATAGACGCAAGCACCGCAACCTGTATTGCAATAAACGGCATCACACCTTTGTAAATATCGGTGGTGTGAATTTCAGGCGGAGCAACGCCTTTTAAATAAAATAAGCTAAATCCAAACGGTGGCGTTAAAAAGGATGTTTGTAAATTCATTGCGATTAAAATGGCAAACCATAACAAAGGAATGCCTAAGGCTTCGGCAATAGGTAATAGTATCGGTACAACAATAAAGGCGATTTCTACAAAATCAATAAAGAAGCCCAGAATCAAAATAAACAGCATCGAAAATATGAGGAAGCCCCATTTCTCTCCCGGTAGTTGTAACAAGTATTCTTCAACAATGACATCACCACCGGTATACACAAATGCCATTGAAAAGGCGGTTGCACCGAGTAAAATAGCAAATACCATCGAGGTGATTTTGACGGTTTCTTGGGCGCTATCGAATAATGATTTGAACGAAAACTTACCATAAATAAGTGCCAAAAAGATTGCGCCAACAGAGCCTAAAGCCGATGATTCCGTTGGTGTTGCGATTCCTTGGAAAATAGAACCGAGTACCACAATAATTAATAATAACGGCGGTAAAATATTTTTTAAGGCGTCGATATAAAGTTTTTTTCTGTCTTGTTGTTGCTCATTTGTAAGTGGAATAGGGGGTGCGCCGTCCTTTTTTAGATAAGAATAAATGAGTACATATAATATATAGGCACTCACTAAAATAAGCCCCGGTAACACCGCTGCTCTAAATAAATCGCCAACTGCAATACCCAGTACATCTCCCAAGATAATCAAAATAATAGAAGGCGGGATGATTTGCCCCAGTGTGCCAGAGGCACAAATAACACCACAGCTTAATGATTTATTGTATTTGTATTTGAGCATAACGGGCAATGAAATCACGCCCATTGCCACCACGCTTGCACCAACCACGCCTGTCGATGCGGCTAATAATGTACCCACGATAATGGTAGAGATTGCTACGCCACCTGCAACTTTGCCAAAAAGTAGCGCCATTGATTCTAATAATTGTTCGGCTAGTTTGGTTTTTTGTAACATAATGCCCATAAATATAAACAACGGTACAGCCATGAGTGTGCTGTTTTCCATAATGCTCATAATACGATAGGGCATAAATGCAAACATTTCCGGGTCTGCCATAAGTCCAAAAATAAGCGCAATACCGCCAAAGGTAAATGCAACGGGGAAGCCATAAAGGAGCATTAATAATGCTACGGCAAACATGATTAAGCCGATCATAACAACGCATCCTTATCTGTCTGGCTAGGATTATTGGGAGGATTGAATGCCTGATTCCAAGCGCGTAGCATAAAGCCGATACTGCTAATCAGTACCAGAATCATCGAAACAGAAATCATTGATTTTATAATCCAACGATGAGGCAATCCACCAGGGTCACCACTTTTTTCGCCTAAAGAATAGGCTTCTCGTGCAAAATCAAACCCGTAGTAGGCTATTAAGGCACAGAATGGGATAATAAAAACAAGCGTACCACTAATATCAATAAACGCTTGTTTCTTAGGGTTTAAACGCTCGTAGATAAGGTCCACACGCACATGCGCATTTTGGCTGAGTGTGTAGGAGATACCCAATAAAAAAATACTCGCATATAAATGCCACTCCATTTCTTGCATGCCGATAGACACATCGTTGAATAGGTAACGCATAATGACATTATAAAAGACGATAGCGATAAGTAATAATAGCAACAGGGCGGCTATTTTACCGATGATAGTAGAGAAGGAATTAAATACCTGTTCCAGTTTTTTCATGGTAGTGCTAACTCGAAAAAGTTATTTAAAAATTGATAAAACTGTGGCACGTTTGAAATTTCGTTATGCCCCACATTATTAATAATTTCTACATGAACTTGCTCTACAGGAAATGCATTAATTAAACGCTCAGAATGTTTACGCTTGATTATTTGATCATTCTCAGCAATAAGAAAGAGAACCTTTGCTGTTATTTCACTTACTCTACTCAAAGAATCATATTTATCTTTTAATAAAAACGACATAGGAAAAATAGGATAAACGGATTGCGCAACACTTTGTGCGCTATCAAAAGGGGTAATTAAGGCGAGTTTTTTAACGGCTCGTTGTGATGCGAGATAAACTGCAACGCCGCTACCTAAGCTACGCCCGATCACAGAAATAGTTTGATATTGGGTACTAATCCCGTCAAAAACTGCCAGTGCATCGCTAAACAATGCCTGTTCGGTAGCCGTGCCAGTAGTGCCACTGTAGCCACGGTATTTGACTAAATAGACGGTTTTATTAGGGAAGGTGCGAGAAAAATCAGTGGCATTAAGGTCAACCGCTTCAGCATTACCACCAAAGTAGATAATGGCATTTGATTTACCCTTATTGAGTATTGTCGTTGTTACAGAATAATTATCCTGTGGGTTGGTAAACGTGACTTGTTCAAACGAATGCTCAATGACAGGTGATGGAAAGTAGATAAAATCTCGTTGTTTAATAAACAAAAATAACGCAAGCACGCTATAAATCAATAAGCCACCGAGTAAAAACCGTTGCAGTGTTTTCATGCTATTTTAACTCTGTGTTTTCCGTATATTATTCGGCTAGTACCGTGGAAAAATTACTTCAATGCTTCCATTGATTCATAATAACTCTGATCAGAAATCTTCGTCCAAGCACGTGCTTTTTTAAGATAGGTGGCTTGTGATTCGATAATTTCTTTGGCGAGTGGATCGGCCTTTGCCATTTCTGCAATCAATTCATCATTGGCGGTTTTCATCGCTTGAAGAACGACCTGTGGAAAGGTTTTGACTTTAATATCAGGGAAGTCGGTTTTCATTTTCGCCCAGTTTTCAGCACTTTCGTGATACGAATGTGCATACATATCATAGGCAGCAGTACGCATTGCAACGCGCAGAATTTCTTTTATATCGTCAGGGAATTTATCCCATTTACGTTTATTGATCATAAACTGTAGTTCAGAACCAGGCTCATGCCAGCCTGTATAATAGTATGGCGCGATTTTATGAAAACCCATGCGTAAATCCAATGATGGACCCACCCATTCGAGTGCATCTATCGTGCCTTTTTCTAATGCGGTGAATAATTCACCTGCAGGAATATTAGTGGGTTTAGCACCGACTTTAGCAAGTACTTCACCCGCAAAACCAGGAATGCGCATTTTCAAGCCTTTAAGATCGTCAATGCTGTTAATTTCTTTTTTAAACCAGCCACCCATTTGGTTGCCCGTATTGCCACCCGGGAACGATACAATATTGTGTGGCGCATAGACTTTTTGCATTAACTCAAAACCACCACCGTGGTAGAACCATGCGTATTGTTCTATTGCTGTCATACCAAAGGGCATGGAGGTGAAGAATAGGGTGTTTGATACTTTACCTTTCCAATAATACGAACCAGAATGACCCATATCGTAGCGTCCCGATTTTACAAAATCGAAAATACCAAAGGGTGATTTGTGTTTGTTTTTTGAGTCTATACGAATCTTGATGCGCCCGTTCGACATTTTTTCTGCCATGTCCGCCATGTTTTGAATGGCATCACCAAAGATAGGAAAATCCGTTGGCCAAGTGTGCGCAAGCTTTAGTTTGTAAATTTTATCTGTGGCGTTTGCAGATGTACTAGGCACAATTAATAGTGCCGAAAATAGAAGTGTAAAAGCACTAAAAAGTAACGCGGGTGATTGTTTAAACATTATAGATTAGATTCCATTCTATTTTGATTGATTAAATGACCTTTTATTTTTTACCATGAAGGGCATGAAGACCATGAAGGAAACAAACGAAATTAGTACAGTAAACAGCAATTACAACTAATAATATAACGGTTTAAGTCCTTGATAACTGCGTTACCATTCCTCCTAGTCGTAATTACCGTTCACTGTACTGCTGTTTTTTCTTCTTCATGGTCTTCATGCCCTTCATGGTCAAAATCAGTTTATAAAGCAATTAAGGAAGACCCTGATTAAGGCATTTCAAGGTCTTCGTCACCTTCTGCTTCTTTCTCTGGTGGCAACAGTGCTTCACGTGTTACACCCATCATCAATAGCGAACTACTCGCCACATAGATTGAAGAGTATGTACCAATAATCACGCCGACAATCATCGCTAACGAGAAACCGTGAATGATTTCACCACCAAGAAAGAACAAGGCAGTCAGTACCAGTAAAGTAGTGAATGAAGTCACAATGGTACGTGCCAGCGTTTGGTTGATGGATATATTGATTGATTCTTCAGCGGAGGCTTTGCGTAGCTGTAAGAAGTTTTCGCGCACGCGATCGAACACCACAATGGTATCGTTGAGCGAATAACCAATAATCGCCAGTATGGCGGCAAGTATCGTTAAATTAAACTCCAATTGAGTGATGGCAAAGAAACCAACGGTTAATACTACGTCGTGAACCAGCGCAACGATGGCACCCACCGAGAAACGAAATTCAAAACGTAAGGTCACGTAAATGAGGATGCCTGCCAGTGCCAGTAACATGGCAATACCGCCATCATCACGTAATTCATCGCCGATTTGAGGCCCGACAAATTCAACGCGTCGCAGTGTAATATCAGGGTTATCCGTTTTTAAAACAGCGAATATTTTATCACCTATTCTGGCAATTTCTTTTTTGGCACTTTCGGTTTCTACGCTCTCTTTGGGAGGGGCGATACGAATCAATACATCTTTTGCCGTACCAAAGTGTTGTACCTGTGCGTCAAACCCCGCTTTTGTTAAGGCAGTACGAATCGGTTCTACTTCGGTCGCTTCGGGGTAGCCAATCTCAATAATAGTGCCACCCGTGAAATCTACACCCATGTTTAAGCCTTTCGTAAACAAAGCCCCGAGTGAGATAATTATCAATAGGACAGATAAGATCAATGCAGGCTTACGCATGCCAATAAAATTAATCATTTTTTGCTTTTTCATTGTGATACCCCAACTTTCCGAGTCGTTGTAAAGAGTGGTTGTATTTGTAATTTTTCAACCTTTTTGCCGCCGTAGATTAAATTAATAATGGCGCGTGTTCCTACAATAGCGGTAAACATAGAGGATACAATACCGATGGCTAATGTGGTTGCGAAGCCTTGTATTGGCCCTGTGCCCATACCGAAGAGTACAATGGCTGCAATTAAGGTCGTAATGTTAGCATCTGCGATGGTTGAAAAGGCTTTTTCGTAACCTAAATGTATTGCTGCTTGGGGTGTTTGCCCATTGCGTATTTCTTCTTTAATACGCTCGTATATCAGTACGTTAGCATCGACTGCCATACCTACTGTCAATACGATTCCAGCAATTCCGGGCAGCGTAAGTGTTGCCTGAAAAATAGATAAAAATGCAATGATCAAGACTAAGTTTAGCGTTAGCGCAAGGTTAGCGACAAGACCAAATACACGGTAATACAATGCCATAAAGATCAGCACAAGAATAAAACCAAAGATAACCGAGTTAAAACCCGCTTTAATATTATCTGCGCCTAAGCTTGGTCCTACAGTACGTTCCTCTACAATGTAGACCGGTGCAGCCAGTGCGCCGGCGCGTAAATCTTCTGCAAGGTTATGGGATTCTAGGGGTGAATCTAACCCTGTTATTTGGAAGCTTTTACTCAGCCTATCTTGTATACGCGCGACATTAATCACTTCTTTTGTGGTGACGCGTTTTTTATTAATAGTGCCATCATCAAGTTTTGTCGTGATGTATCTATCTTCAATATAAACCACTGCCATTAATTTTTGGATATTTTTACCCGTCACTCGACCAAAGTTTTTTGCACCTTTAGCATCGAGTCTAATATTAACCGAGGGTTGTTGGTTTTGGTCATAACCTGCTGAGGCATTAGTGATTGAATCTCCACTGAGAATCACCTGACGCTTTAATAAAATAGGGCTACCGTTGCGTTCTGTAAACAGCTTTGAACCTGCAGGGATGCGTCCACTGGTTTGGGCCTGATAAGGGTCGTGGCCTTCAGACACTAAACGAAACTCTAAGGTCGCTGTACCACTTAGCTTCTCTTTAACAAGACTGGGGTCTTGCACACCAGGCAACTGTACGACAATACGCTCTAGCCCTTGTTGTTGAATAATGGGCTCCGATAATCCGGTAGCATTAAGTTTGCGACGTAAGGTGATTATATTTTGTTGCAATATAAACCTTTTAGCATTTTTAATATTAAGCGGTGTGAGCGTTGCTTTTAAACCAAATTCTTTACCAGAATCGTTGTTAAACTCTTTCTCTTCAAATTCAATATCATTACGGTATTCACGTTTCAATGCAGTACGCGCTTCATCTCGAACCGCTTTATCTCTAAATACAATCAGTAGATGATCCGATACGCGTTTTACACCTTTATAACGTAATTTTTTATCGCGTAAGAACCCACGAAACTCTTCTTTATGACGTTCCAGTGCTTTATCTATTGCTACCGTCATATCCACTTCCATTAAGAAGTGTACGCCACCGCGTAAATCCAAACCTAATTTCATGGGTTGGGCATTGGCAGAGTCTAACCATTTAGGCGTAGTAGGTGCTAGATTCAGTGCCGTTTTATAATCCTTCCCCAAGCTTTTATTCATAGTCACTTGAGCGACTAACTGATCATCCGGGCTATCAAAATGGAACACTAAACTTTTGCCGTCGGGATCAACATCAACGGTATTAGCACTCATGGATTTTTGTGCTAATGCTTTAGTGACTTGATCTTTGATGCCGTCATTTAATATTTGGCCTTTTTCAGCAGAAACTACTTGTACAGCAGGTACTGATGGATATAAATTAGGATATGCATAGAGCAAGCCGACCAAGGTAACTACAATGAGTAGGATATATTTCCATAAAGGATATCGGTTCATTTTTTTATCGTCCGAGTGTTTTTATATAAAAAAGACATAAGCCCGACTGCCTTTTTTTGTTAA
>CAZMWD010000121.1:0-6953 GCA_964569685.1 uncultured Cocleimonas sp.
ACCCACACACCCACACACAACCCCCACCCCCCCCCCCACCCCCCCCCCCCCACACCCCCCGCCACCCCCACCCCCCCCCCCCCCGCCGCCGCCCCCCTTATTTAGAGATCCTTTAACTATTTTCATTTTAAAAAAGAAGTAATTATATGTCTGATAAAAAAAATATTCAGCCCGATGCGAGTGGCTTACAATTTACAGAAGCGCATGAATCTAAAGAGTTTTTAAGAGAAGAGCTGAATAAAAAACAGTTGCAACTTGGACAGCTAACATTAGAAAGTGACCCGCTAGAACGCGCACAACTTCAGTTTGATATAGCTGAAATCATGTTAGATTCAGGTGGAAGTGGTATGCCAGAAGCTGCATGGGGTTTAGCGAAAGAATCATTCAAGATTTATATGGAAGCAGGCGATTATGAAGCAGCAGTCAACTGTTGCGATCTATTGTACCGTGCCGATATGCCGGGTTCTGTGGTAGCACTTGGCAATGGAATGTGGTTGTCAGTGACCTACCCGATAGACCCAGAGATAAGCATCGTGATGATGCACAATTTGATTGATGATACGCCTGCTAAATCAGACGGTGCTGCAGTCGCTGCTGTTACTGCACATTATATTGCTGATTTGCGCTTAGAGGGTGAAAAACGCGATAGTGTTATGTTCCTGACCATGAACATGATTTCAAAGGTGGCAGAGCGCCATAGTAATGTTAATGATCAAGGTCAAATGACTTTCTGGATGGATAAGCTGGAGCTTAATGATCCTGCTACCTATTTGCCACGATTAGGGCAGGTAATAGATGCGCTCGTTGCAGGAGATTGGTGGTTTGATCGGGATGAGTTGCGTGAAAAGTTGCCTGTTAATTAATTAGCGGGTAATACCGTTCGTCGGGAAATTTTAAACACTCATCAAAACTGTTTGACAGCTATCTTGCTAGTTTGTCCGACAATCGTATTGATAATGTAATTAGTTTATAAGGCAGATAAATTAGGGAAACTTAAATTATCTGCGACTAAAACTATGTTACAAACTAAATTACTTCTAGGGCTTTCTGCGAGCGCTTTATTAATGACTTCACTCTTCTCATCAAGTGCAATGGCATGTGATACAAAGGCATGTGAGGTGGCATTTTCAAAAATAAAAGAACATTATTCTTTTCAAGAACGTGTTCGTGCTGAAATGTCTCGGGCTGAAAGATTGGCTTATGCAAAGATTAGAGAGAATCGCGATTTTGCACTTAATCGTCATATTCGCCAATTAAACCCAGTATTTAACAACTAAAAATTTAAAAATCAAGGGCAATTGCTATTGATTAATTGGCTAACACGCTTAGTTCGATTACCTTGATCGTTTTGTAGCAAGGTTAAACTACTGTTCCAAATTTCACAGGCTTTGTCGGTTTTATTCCATATTTTATATAAAAAACCGAGATTGATTTGTTGCGAAATCACCCCGTTTTTATGCTTGTTTTGGGTATGAATTTGAATGGCTTTTTTGTGGAAATCTTCCGCTATGGCGTATTTTTTCTGTTTTCTATTGAGTATCGCAAGATTCCCGTATTGATCAGCTGTGCCGGTGGCGCGTTTAATTTGCTGATTGATCAGTAGTGATTTCTCAAAATAATCTTTTGATAGATTCGCTTGATTGTTCTGTTGGGCAATAATACCCAGATTACTGTAAAGGTTTGCAATATCACCTTGAAAATTATTATTAAGACTTATATCTAAGGCGTATTGATAATGCTGGCGCGCCTTTTCTAGGTTTTTGGTATTTTGATAGAGGTTTCCAAGTGCTGCATGTGTGGTTGCCATTTGCTGTATCTGTGCTAATTTTTGATGCGTTTGCAGTGCCTTTAAATAATAAGTTTCCGCTTTCTGTGCTTCGTTCTGATGCTTGTAAAGACTCGCTAAATGTTCACTGGTGCTGGCAATTCCAGCATCGTTATTGAGTGCGGAATAAATACTTAATGATTTTAAGAAGGCTTCTTCGGCAGCTTGATAGTCTCCTTTTGATTGATTCAATAAACCAAAATTCGCGAGTGAAACTGCTTGGTTGGCAGTGCTTTGTGTGGTGAGTTGTTGCACTTTTTTGTACGCTATTTCTGCTTTTTCAAACTGTTTTAATTGTCGGTGTAAATGCCCTTTGCGATTCCATGCATTACTATTATAGGGGTCGAGTTCGCATGCTTTTTGATAAGCAAGCAGTGCTTGTGGTGCAGAGGTTAAATTTTGAATATTACCAACATTAACCCATGTTTTTGCTGCGTTGCGTGGGTCAGTTTGTTGATCAGCTGATGCAATGAGCGTTTCAATCGCTTTGTTTAAATTACTACTTTTAAGCTTTTGCAGTGTTTTACTGGCGGTGCTCAATGTTGTTGGGTCTGATAAGTGTTGCTCATTTAAATAAGTCAGGGTATTTTCTAGTGCGCGGATTTGTTCATTTTTGTCTTCATCAGTGCCATTAAAATAAGTAGAAACTAATGAATTTGCAATACCCTTAACTGAAAACTCTCCCTCTTGGGTATCCGTTGTTACTGGTTTTGTAATAGTTTGTTTTGAGCTTGAGGCAGGGTAATAGAGTAAAAAAGCGAGTGCGACTAATACGAGTAAGAGTGGTATAAACCAATTAATCCAACGTGTCTTTTTAGTTTGGTAGCTTTGTTGTTCATCATTGCTCATGGTTTATCACGCTAATGGTTTTACGCTCAAGGTTTCTTTCTTGCTCAAGGCTTCTTTCATGCTCAAGAAGGCTGTTCATCGTCTGGTTTATCAGAGAGAAGAGAGCGTTTTTTATCTTTATAGCGGATGACTACTTTCTTAGATGTTGCTTGGCGCTCTTTTGGTTCTGCAAAGTCAGATTGCCATGCGCGATCACTGGTGGGCGGAGCACTTGTGCCTCTTGAACTGACGCCAATTTTTACTTTTGGTCTGCGTTTTTGATTGTTGTTAGTTCCAGCGCGTCTTTTCCCGCCGTTATTATTCTGAGCATTATTGTTGCTACTATCTTGTTTGCGGTGTACGCCGCCATTTAATCGCCCAAAGGGTCCTTTGCGTTGACGTTTTGATTTGTCATTATTGGCATTTTTATTATTGTTTCGATTATTATTTTTAGAATGATTCTTTGTGTTGCTATTATTGTTACTGTTCGTTTTGTTTTTATGATTGTTGCTATTTTGTGGTTTGCTTCTGTTTACAAAAGGCTGCAAGGGTTCAAGCCCCGGAACGTTTGCTTGTTCTAGGGTGTTACCTATGATTTTTTCGATTTGCTTTAGTTCATTGTAGTTCCGGCCATCGACAATAAGTACCGCAGCTTCGCTACGTTTATTATCGTGGTTATGTAGTCGTTTAATGAAATTGACTGTTTTAAAAGGTAAGTCAAAATGTACCAAATGGGTATCAAACCCTTTTGGGAGCTTGTTAAAGTCTGTCTTGTTATCTTGATCACTAATAATCAGTGTTTCAAACGCTCCCTTTGTTAATTCATCAGCAGATAGCTCATGGGCAATATCAGCTGAATGACCGTGATTGGTTAAATTGTCTTGTAGCGTTGTGGCTACTTTGCTGGTTGATGTATAAATAACGGTAGAGTCTGCCGAAAATTCATCTAAAAAGTGATCCATTAGTGCAATTTTGTGCGTGTAATCATCCGTTACATAGACATCTTGTGGCATCAAGTCTTTGGGGAGATCAATTGTAGGGGCAGCATCTGTTTTGTTCGTGTTTTTTGTTTGGGTTGCTTTGTTATTCTTTTTATTATGTTCAGTCGGATGAGTTTCTGAGCGATTTGTAGAAGTTTGTTGTTGTTTTTTATTCGAATGGGTGCGGGTATTGTCGTCGGCGTTGTCGTTCAATGCATCGTATTTTTCATCGCTAACAATAATGTTTACCGACGTTGAAAACATTGATTTTGCGATAGTAGTCGATTCGTCGCCGTCGTTGACAAATACTAAGGAAGGGCAGCTATCACTCACTTGGTTTAAGATACTTTCAACCAGCCCATGTAAGTTTTTACGATAAATACTGCTGAAATCATCAACAATGAGCATTTCAAGCTGGGAAAAGTCTGCTTTTTTATTTTCCATTAAATCATTAAGACGACCGGGTGTGGCGATCATAATATCTAAGGGTCGACGCATTAAACGCATTTGAGTCTGGTAAGGGCGACCACTCACGATAAAGCCAAAACGCATGGTGTGCTCTTTACTTAGGCGCTTAATCGTATAGTTAATTTGACTAACGCGATCTCTGCGAGAGGTCAAAATTAAGATACGTGCACCACGTTTCTCTTGATTAGGATTCTCTAAAATATAATTGATCGCCGGGATAAGAATCGCACCTGTTTTACCTGCAACAGATTGTGATAAAACCAATGCGCTCTTGCGTTCGGCGACTAATGGGATAAGTTGCGATTGTAACGGTGTCGGTGAGTGATAGCCCGCTGCTTCAATAGAAGCGATAAATTCTTTTTGTAAATTAAAGTCTGTAAATGACAATGTTTTTGCTCCCCGATGCTATGCAATAACAGATGCTATTGCATAGCATAGGCATGACGTTTTAGATTATTAAAACGTATATTGGTTGTGAGTTAAGTGTGTTTAGAAATATATATATGTAATAAAATAATTATTTTTTCATCTGGTAGATAAGATTAGATAAAATATGAAAATTGGATGCTTTCCCCAGCAAGCCTTAGCATAAGTACCCGTGCAAAATTAATCTAACATTTGCTCGTTTATTTTCCGATATTCTGCGTTATTGCTTCAGTCACGTAGCTCACTATGCTCCTTCAGCAATGCCTTGAATATCAAAAAATATCCTTCGCAAATTTTGTTAGATTAATTCTGCACGGGTACTTAGATAGATTTAATCTAATTGCTTGGCATCAAAAACATCTTTAAGTAGCCATTTTTTAGTCAGTAAGAGCTACTTTAGAAAAGGATGTTTATGTAAAATAGTTTTTCTGATTGAAGCATCATTATAAGAAAATAAATGCTTTAAACCGTAATAATTAAATCTAATTTATAGTATTCGGCTATTTCAGTCAAGTATTTGGCGATATGAGGTATTTTAATTAATTAATTTTTTACGTGTTAGGCAGTTTTGATTTCCAGTCTTTTTCTTCGTCGCGCAAGGTTAAAATTTCTACACCGTCGGCTGTAACGTACAAAGTATGTTCCCATTGCGCGGATAATTTATGATCTTTTGTAACGACCGTCCATTTATCGGGTAGCACTTTTATGTCACGTTTGCCGTTATTTACCATCGGTTCAATGGTAAAAGTCATGCCTTCTTTTAACGTAATGCCTGTATCTGCTTTGCCATAGTGCAATACTTGAGGCTCTTCGTGGAATTGCTCACCAATGCCATGCCCGCAATATTCACGCACTACCGAGCAATGTTGTGATTCGGAATAGGTTTGGATAGCATGCCCAATATCGCCGAGTTTAACGCCCGGTTTTACCATGTTGATGCCAATATACAAGGCGGTTTGGGCAACATCAGATAAGCGTATTGCTGCCACATTGGGTTTGCCTACCATAAACATTTTGCTGGTATCGCCATGAAAGCCATCTTTAATAACAGTGATGTCGATATTAATTACATCACCCTTCTTTAATCTTTTGTCACTAGGGATGCCGTGGCACACTTGATGGTTAACCGAGGTACAAATAGATTTTGGAAAGCCATGATAATTCAGTGGCGCAGGAATTGCTTGTTGTTCGTCGACGATAAAATCGTGACAAATTTTATCTAATTCATTGGTGGTTATACCGGCATTGACATGAGGTCCAATCATATCGAGCACATCAGCTGCAAGTTGACCAGCAATACGCATTTTTTCTATTTGTTCTGGGTTTTTTATTACAATACTCATGTTTATAGGGCTTTTTTAACGTTTGTTTAAAATAAATGACGATTATGCAGTCTTTTAGTAGAGAAGCGAAACAGTTTATGATATAAAATGCGCCGCTCAATTTTATTTAGCGTTTGTGCTATCTATAATAGAAGCGAAAACTTAAAGGAGCTTGTCCGAGAACTGATTAGCCTACTGCGAAAAAGCTATTTTGGTCACATTTCCTGCTAATTTTTATCGAATAGAACAACTATTCGCTAAAAATGACCAGAAAATCTGCCCCAAAATCTCTTTCTCTCGCTACGGCTACAGTTCTCGGATAAACTCCTAGGGAGTGTTCAACTTATTGTTGAATGCTTCAAATTCACACACATACTAAGGACTCAGGAGTAAATAACTTACGGAACTTAACTTGCCTTTTTACTTTAGATTGAATGATCCCAAATCGTTGCATAGCACGGCTATGCGCCTATTGCGATCATTCAATCTAAAACAAAAATTCTGCGCCAAGTTCCGCATTTTATTTAAACCCTAAGTCCTAACAGGGTATAGCGGGGTGCTTGTTTGTTTTCCAATGAAAGCAAATAGGTCGTTATAACCGGTATGTGGAGGCCTAACCCAAGAGGAAATTATCATGGCTAAAGTAACTATGCGCCAAATGCTGGAAGCTGGTGTTCATTTCGGACATCAAACCCGCTACTGGAATCCAAAAATGGCACCGTACATCTTCGGTGACCGCAATAAAATTCATATTATAAACCTAGAGCAAACCTTGCCAATGTTCAACGATGTGTTGAATTACGTCGGTAAAATCGCGTCTAAAGGTGGAAAAATCATGTTTGTAGGCACTAAGCGTGCGGCACAAACGGCGGTTCGTGACGAAGCACTGCGTTGTAAAATGCCTTATGTTGACCAGCGTTGGTTGGGTGGCATGTTAACGAATTATAAAACGATTAAGCAATCAGTACGTCGTTTACATGACATCGAAAAGATGGAAGCAGATGGGTCGATTAATCGTGGTGGTAAAAAAGAAGCGTTAATGATGACGCGCGAGTTAGTAAAGTTAGAAAAAGGTTTGGGTGGAATCAAAGATATGCGCTCTTT
>CAZMWD010000122.1:0-6947 GCA_964569685.1 uncultured Cocleimonas sp.
GTGGCAATGGCTTGGGTTTTAATGGCAAGGTTTCTGCAATTGCCAATTCATAATCAAGCTTTTTAATTATTTTTTGGATATACAACTTTTTTAATAAGCGATCGCGTTTAGTTTTTAATGCAGTACGTTTTCTACCGGGATGAATCAATGCGGGGCTATTTGGCAATACTGCTAACATGGCACTTTCTGCCCACGATAGTTGCTCTGGATTTCTGCCAAAATAACGCCAAGATGCAGCCTCTAAACCGACTACATTCCCACCGAACGGTGCATAGCTTGCATACAAAATAAGAATTTCTTCTTTTGTATGATCAATTTCCAAGCGTATGGCACGGATAGCTTCCAACAGCTTATTACTAAAAGAGCGTTTAGGATTTTTTGAGGCAAGCCGAATCACTTGCATTGTAATCGTGCTGCCACCGCTGACAATGCGATCTGCTTTTATATTTAACTTAATCGCGCGCGCGACTGCGAGAGGGTCAACACCCACATGTTGATAAAAACGTTTGTCTTCAAACGCAACAATACTCGTAACAAATTTATTGGGCAATTTTTTAAGCGGTGGAAAACGCCATTGTTCATCTTTAGAAATATGCGCGCCCAGTAGCTTTTTCTCACTGCTTAATAGAATGCTAGACACAGGTTGGTTGAACAAGGGTTTGGGCAGGGAATATTTAAACGCTATTAGCGCAGCTATTATTAACACGCCCAACACACTCAATATATAATAGCGTTTCTTAGTTAATAGATGCTTAAGTAATGTCATAAAACAAAGCTATTCCGTAGTGTCTGCTTTAATCCACTTTTCAACTAATTTGCTCCCTTTAAAGCGTACTCGATACCACAGTGCATCTTTAGTCGTTTGCAATAGTTCAGCTTCATCGCCTTTTATTAAATACAATTTAGTCAAACTGTTTTCATCAGGTTGATCATACATCCACGCTTTTTCTACAACGATCTCAACAATATTTCCTGTTGCATCGGCAGCATTTGTACTGCTGTTGTGAGAATCAACCGCTACCAGCTCCTTAACAATATTCAACCATTGACCTACTTGGCGCGCTTGCATTTTCCCATCGTACATCGCTTCTGCATTAATCGCGGGTAAATAATAACGCCCTCGGTAGGATGCATTCACCAACAATTGGAAGGTCTTAGACTGCCCTTTATTCAATGGAAAATAGTAATGAATACGATCATCGCGCACATCGCGGTAATCAAAACTATCCTTAGCTTTTGGCTGTTCCTTCGCAGAAAATATTTCCATACCCGCTGCAACCGGAATCGTTAGCGCAATATTTTTGGTATTTCGATGAGTCTCGTTTTTAACAGTAACGGTGATACGAATATCACTGCCCTGTAATATCGGCTGGTTTATATCAACATCATGCCACTGTTTTTTATTTGCATCATCATTGCTTGCGGTACGTTTTTCATAACGTGTTTCTATCTTAAGACCCTGTTCTAAGGCTTTTTCATTGCCCGACTTTGGTACACCCTGATTAATTAAGGTTGCAAATAGTTTGATCCCACTGGTGTTATTCACTTTTAATGGCGCATCGGTAAAAATCAGTTTATTGCTTGAAATCGCTTTATTACTCTCTACCTTTTGCGATGATTTTCCCTGTGAAATTTTAGCACTAAAGCTACTGGTATCACCGCTTAAATAACGTGATACCGACATCAATGCCCACGCAATACCTTGGGTGTTTTGATAGCCATCGCCACTCATTTTCTCTGCGATTTGTTCGACTAAATTATTGGCATCCTGCTTCTTATCGAGCGACACCAAGCTATCAAGCTGAATACCCATATTGCCCAATGTGGAACTATAGGTATTATCTGAATAATCAACTTTCTTAGGTTCGACAACTAAACCTTGTACCAACGCTTTGGCAGCATCGGGTTGAGAGGCAGTTTTATAAGCCGATGCCAACATCCAACGCGCTTTGTTATTCAGCTTGCTAGATTCGCGCAAACGGTTCATCGCGCCCATTTGAGGCTTACCCGCTTTTGCCAACACGTACAATCGATAGGCTTGTGTGTGCGAATATTGTTCACTTGCCACAACGTAAGATTGCGCCGTATCTATCTGGAAATCTAACCAGCTGGCAAGCAACTCTTGTGGTACTAAATAGCCTTTCTTTTTAGTTTCAACTAGGTAATGCCCTGCGTAAATGCTCGCCCAATTATTATGATTATTGCCCCCTGGCCAATAATTAAAGTCACCATTGGATTGTTGAAATCGCTGTATCATTTCAAATGATCGGTTAATATTGTCTTCAATCTGTTGTTTTCTTTCATCATTAAGTGACATCACATTCGACAGGTACAACTGTGGAAAAACAGAGGATGTAGTTTGCTCTAAACACCCGTGTGGATAACGGATTAAATAGTTTAAGCGTTTTTCAAGATTCAACGCAGGTACGGATGAAAGCTCTAACAAGGCACTATTACTGCCTTTTAAACCAAACGGTTTTAACTCGCTTTGCCATGTGTCGCCGGCTTCAATAACCTTGCTAACCACACGTGTCGTTTCTTGATTAGCACGACGAATATCTAAATAAATATCAACTGTTGATTGATGTCGCCCTGTATTGTTTGCGTTTCGTGCGACTCCAACGGGTGTATCGCTATTTATTGCGCCACTGGTAGCAGTAAACGTTAAATGCGTTTTACCCGTTTTATTCGCTGTCTTTAATTTAATAAAGGCTAATTTTTCACCCTGCGAAGTAAAACTTACGCGCTGTGTTTTATCGCCGATGACTTCTACTAAATCATCGGTTTTAACCGTTACTTCAACTTCTTTTACGCTATCGTTCATCACGAATAAACTCAACGGTACGCTCACTTCTTCTCCCGGTCCAAGTACACGTGGCAAGCTAGCTTGTAACATTAATGCTTGACGAATAAACACTGATTTTTGTGCCTTACCATAAGCACCCTTTTCACCCGCAACTAGCATCACCCGCACCGCGCCCAAATAAGGTGGCAATGTCACGTTATGTTCAGCTGTTTTTCCCGCCTCTAAATGGAAAGGTCCGAGTACTTTTACAACCGGAGGGAAACGTCGTTTTTTGCTATCTTCATTATCTACATCAACTTCATCGCCACCACCTAATGCCAACATACGCTCTAATTTACCGCCATAAGCACCGATGACTTCATCAAATAAATCCCATGTTTTTATGCCCAGTGCTTCTTTGCTGTAAAAATATTTATGTAGATTCGGCGTTTTAAATCCCGTCAAGCCTAATAAGCCTTCATCAACCACTGCCAAGGTATAATTCATCGCCTTGCCGTTTATTTCACTCACTTTTATTTTTTGCGTGGTTTCTGGTTTCCATTCTTCCGCGACTTCAATTTCAGGCATTAGATACGTGCCAGGATCAGCTACTTCTAACGGAATAATGCCGTACAAACGTATTGGTCTATCGTTTTTCTTATCTTTATGCGGTTGCAATAATGTTATGTGTATATACGCGTTGGGCGACATACTGGCAGTGATGGGAATTTCTATTTTTGTTTTATCTCCCTTGTCATCCTTACCATTCTTACCAGACCACTTGCTATTATTAAGCTTTGCACTAGAGGCAATAGAAGAAGTACCATCGAGAATAATCCAGCGTTGTTCTAAAATTTCGCTACCCGTTTCTACTGTTAACAACGCTCTGCCACGTTGTGCTTTTGGTAATTGAATTGTGGCGGTTTCGCCCACGGTATAAGCCGTTTTATCCGAGAAGAAATTTAATCGGCTTGCCGCACCACTGCCTTGTTCTTGCGCGCGACCTGCCCATCCTGGCCAATCAATAAATACCGTTTTGCCGGTACAATGCTTGCCATCCATATCACAGGCGCGCACCAAATAACGCCCCCATTCAGGATATTTAATACTAAATTGCCACTGACCTTTACCGTTGACAGTACTAATAATACCTTGTTGTAAGATGCCCGTATTTTTACCATCTGCATATTCAGCGAGCGATTCTGATGAACGATCCCACCACCATTTCCAATTTATTTTATACAGTTTGACCTGCACTTTATCTAAAGAAACGGGTTCGCCTTTTGCATCTACACTCGCTATTTCAACGGTGTGTTGTTTATCCGTTAGCAACATGCCACGGGTTGCATCACCTTTGGGTAATTTCATCCCTACATAATTTTCATAGGGATGATAATCAATACTACTGCGACTGATGCTAAACGCACCTCCTTCTTCAAATACCCGCGTGGTAAAAGTTGCCTTTAACAATCCGGGGGCTTTAGATTTAGGTTCGATGTCTTTTTCAAATTGCAGATAACCTTCGCTATCAAGACGACCTGCTAATAAAATTTTATCGTTACTTTTAATGCGACGCGCAGGGTCATCAAAATTAAAATCCGTAAACCGTCCAAACTTTGTTTGCTTTGGCGAGAAACGTAATGAAATATCGGCTTTTAATTTACTGGCTTTTGCACCATGTAGCCACTGCCCAAATAGTTTACCTTTTGGCTTACCATCGCTTTTGTAGAGTATTTCTAATGGTTTATCACTTGCTTCATCTGCAGATAAAAAATTAAGCTCCACTTTTAAGCGATTCGGGCGCACGGTTTCAATCATTAATGATTTACTAAACGTGCTACCCCCCAAATGCGCCTTTACCATCCAGCTTCCGGTTTCTGCCTTTTCGGCTGTTTTAAATTTAAATGCGTAAAAGCCACCGACAGATTCGGTCAATGTTTTTGTTTGCACGACACTGCCACGCGGGTCAATCAGTTGCATCGTTACAGGATGCCCAGCGGGTATTGCCGAGAGTTTATCTTGTAGCACAAAGGTTAAATAAATATTGTCACCCGGTCGCCAAACACCTCGCTCCCCATAAATAAACCCCTTGATACCTTTTTTAACGCGTTTACCACCTACATTAAAGTGGCTGACTGATAATGCCGTTCTTGCATTAACCTTTAGATAGGTCATATCTTCAAACTTTTTAGCAATTAATAAAAACGGGGTTGCGGATAATTCTATTGTTGCAAAACCAGAACCGTCTGTTTTTGCATTCCCCATTTTTTGTCCTTGAAAGTTTCTAACTTCCAACTCCACGCCGGTGAGTGGCTCAGAAGTTCGAATATCTGTGGATATTATTGACAGATTTCCTTTCGCATCTTGCTTGGCAATTAAACCAATGTTGCTGGCAATAAAATTCTGACTAACGTTTACTTTATTACTGTTATAACGAAAATAAGAATGCGTGCAAGGCTTACGGCGTTCACTCCATTTATAATTTTGGGTGCCTTCATATTCGCTAACACTATCCCAGCCACTGGCTTGTGCCATACCGTCATCTTCAAAGTTTTTAAGGAGCGTTTTTTTAGCTTTTGTTGCGGTATTGTTTGTTCCGATATTGTTTGTTGCGGGACTGCTAGAAGAACAATCATAGGTCGAATGCTGTTTCTTTATTTGTAACGTAAGCCGAAGCATGCCCGCCTTATGTCCCTTCATCATTTCGGTCACATCAAATGAATAGCGGTTCCATTTATTAGGGTCTGCGGGCGTTAGTGGTATGGTTTTGTTCCATAAATAACGCCCTGTCCGTTTCACCTGATTTTCGCCAGACAAGCGATTAACCTGTAAAAACTGCCCCATATTTTCAGGATAAATTTCAAACGCAGTGACTTCAACTGCGTTAACCGAAACCGCTTCAAATGGAATTTCTAACGTAGCATTTTCAGGCAAAATAGAACCTTTACCTGCAAAGCGCACCTGCGGTTTAATATCGTCAAACTTAACTTTTTGGATAAACGTTTCTTTTAAGCTATGCCCTTTTTCACTCTTTATTCCTTCGCTCAACGTGACATTAAAACGACCCGATAGATTTTTATTGGGATAAATCTTAATGGTATTATCTAATATTCTTACTTTAAATTTGTTTTTCGCAAGTTTAACCAAACCTTTTAAATTTTGATGTTTATCTAGCTTGTTAGAAAAATCGACTTGCACATAAGGTGTTTCTCCATCCCCATGAACCAGTCGCATTTTAGTTATTTTAAAATCATTTAATACGGGAACCGTAATGGTTTTATTGCCCTGCGAAGTCATACCAAGTGCTTTGCCGTTCCAATTTAAAATCACATCGGTGACAAAATTTTCTTGTTTGATCCCTCTGATTGTAAAACCATGTTTTTTGCCTTCTGAGCCATGATTCCATTCAAGTGTTAACGGTTTACTTTGCTGTGTCGCTGTTATTATTTTTTCAATTTTTTCAGGTTCAACTTTATCCGAAACCAGTATTTGTCCTTTCAATAACATACTTCCATCATCTTTTTCTGATGGCGCTAAACCCAATGTTTTGATTTCAAACTCAAGCGGAATAATACGAAAATTAAATTGATACGATGGCGTTATCGCGGGAACGTCTCTCAACCCCTTTGCTTTTATACTGACTTTGTATTCAACACCCGCCTTTAATCTTTTAGACGGAATCCAAACAATTTCAGAGTTACTTTCAAAAACCGGATTACCTTCAACGCTTGGACTAATATGCATGATTTTACTAGCATCTTTCCCGACCTTATCATCACCAACAATATCCCGATTAAATACAATTCTAATAGGATCATCACGCGAAATCATGCCCTTTGTATGCCACCCACGCAGTTTTTCCCAGCTAAACGCTGATTTGTTTTTTTGCTTTTTAAAGGTTTCAGAAGAGGCTTCTTCAGGCGTTAAATGATTTGATTCGGTGCTTTTTCCAGTTGCCGTTTTTTCTTTAACAACATTTACCGCATCCTTATCAATAGATACTGATGTTTTATTATTTTCGGTTCCATTACACCCATAGGTAAGTAAAACAATAAAAAGAAATAGTAGGCTTATTTTTAGATTTTTTAAAAAGCGTAATGATCTCAAGTGCAACTCCCTATGTACTTGTTGTTATAGAAACTATAGCAGTTTAATCAAAAAT
>CAZMWD010000123.1:0-6914 GCA_964569685.1 uncultured Cocleimonas sp.
AGAAGCACAAACTTATACTGGTACGGATAATTTGGATGATGCAATCACCGCACTGGCTAAAGTAGCCAATAAAATAGTAGTAACACAGGGCAGTAAAGGCGCAAAGGTCATTACCGGAGATAAACACGTCGATATTGAAGTAATCCCAGTTAAAGCAATTGATACCAATGGCGCAGGTGATATGTTTGCCGGTGCATTTATGTACGGTTTAACCCAAGGCATGAGTGATCAAGATGCAGGCATGTTAGCCAGTGAATCTGCAGCACGTATTGTGGCTACTTTTGGGGCGCGTTTAGCGAAAGATACACATCAAGGATTGCTTGAAAAGTACATGAGCTAGTATCAGATATTCATTACAAATAATGAAAACACTCTGATATAGAAACACGTTACTACGCCGCCCTAGCTAGAGATATGTGTAATTTATGATCGCAAAAATGGTTTAAAATATTATTCTCTGGTTCTTTACTTTAGGAGCCTGTCAGACGTTTTAAGAAGCCCTCACGCGACCCAGCATTGATCCAGCCAGTGGCAATCGTCTTGCTTAGCTCATTATTCACTCTGCCACGATGAATGTGGGAGGGAGAGGCAGGAAAGATCACCAGCTTGCCTCGCTCCGCCACTTCATGATGTTCCTGCCAGTGGAACTCCGTACCGGCCTCCTCCACAGAATTGCAGTAGAGAATCCATGCCAACACGCGATTCATCGGCTCGGTGGCCTCATCGCTTATTGTCCAGTCGCAGTGCCACTGCCGAAAGCCCTCGCCGGGGGCGTAACGCTGTAGGTTGAACACTGGCATTACAAACAACTCTTGATCTGGGCAAACGTGGCGAAACAGAGATCGCTCCTGCAGGTAGTGCTCCAAGCCTGCTGAAACACCCCGCACGATTACGTCTGCCAGCGCGAATGATTCGGGATCAGAACGGCTAAGCGCTACAAGGCTGATATCCGTCGAAACCTTGGCAGGTTTCGCGTCGCTACCGCCGGAACCGAAAGCCACACCCGGTCGCTGCAGGTCCTCACGTCGCTCAAAGAAGTCCATAACGCCATCAGCAACAGCCTCGTAGCCAGAATTTTGATAGCGCCCAATCAATTGCATGAAGGGTATTCCTTCCAAGGGTTGGAGATTAAAGTATCCAGCCGTTCGGCTAAGAATAAGAATTTGTTTTCAGTTGGCTGCTCGAGTGGGGTCAACAGAAGTGCCAAAAGAGCCACTATCCTCTGTTTCATACCGTATTGAATGCTGTTAATAATCATCACTTTCGCCTTTGTATCTGAATCCACCACTGATTATCTCACTATGTCAGTGATTTAAATATTTATCAACAGATGCGCTCAAATAGCCACTTATCACGCTCACCCTATGTTGCAGACGAGCCAAAATAGTTTTACGAAACATAGCTTGCGCAGAAACTATTATACTCTGAAATTTATTCTTCCAACTCAGCAATCCTTTTAACAGTATTTGGGTAGCAGATACCTTTTCAAATTTTCCTTTATTAAAATATAAAAGGCTATCTTCATCTTTAAGCCTGCACTGGCTTTCTTCGTCAAAAAAAATACCTTCACTGCGATCAAGTTCTTTTTGGGTGGGTTGTTCGTGCGATACTTGGTTTTTAAATAAAAGACGTAAACGTGCTCTTTTAATACGCCTCGCACGGGTGTTTTGTTTTTTAATCGTAGGGTAGTTTTTATTACAAAATGTGTTTAAACAAACACAAAGCTTAGGAAGAAAGATCAAGAAGACCATCACCACAAGAGAAAAGAGTGACAAAATTGAAAAGAATAGAATGACGAGCAGGTTCTTCATTATTATTTTAGGGTTTTATTATAGTTTTAGTATGAAGTTCTACAGGTCCATTATCTATCAATCATCACTCAATTGGATACTATTTTCAGATACAAGGCAGTACCATTAAACGGATAATTTTTTATCAATATAAGCTACACTTAAAAAATGAAGAGTAATAAAATTATTTCAGAAGAGATTAAAACACCCGTCGGCACAATGCTGGCTGCATCAAGCTCAAAAGGCATTTGTTTATTTGAATTTATTGACGTAGAGAAACGTTTAAAGAGGCAACAAAGCCACTTAGAAAAGACATTTGGATGTAAAGTAGAATCAGGAACTAGCCCATATTTAGAACAACTAAAACAAGAATTAGACGAATATTTTCTTGGTAAAAGACAACAATTTGATGTGGCTCTGGATTTTAAAGGAACACCGTTTCAAATGCTTTCATGGGAGGCTTTGAAAAAAATCCCCTACGGCGAAACCCGTTGTTATCAAGATCAAGCCATTGCTATAAAAAAACCCAAAGCCGTGCGCGCCGTGGCAGGTGCGAACAACCGAAATAAAATCGCCATTCTTATCCCCTGTCATCGGGTGATTGGTAAGAATGGTTCTATGACAGGTTATGGTGGGGAGATTTGGCGTAAGGAATTTTTGTTGAAGCTAGAAGGTGCTTCATAAACTCATTGCCCCATTCAAAAAGCCCTTCAGAATGACCGCTCTAAAAATGATAGCTAATCCCCACATTTATCGAAGTAGAGTCAATATCACCAGCGGTAAATACATTACTTGAATTCGGTGGTGCATCATCAAGTAAAATGGTTTGTTTGTGTTGAAGCCCTAAGGTTGTATCAAAATGTTTACTTAATTGATAATGCACACCAAAACTTGCTTCAAGCTCTAAAACGTCGGCATTTTTTATTTTTAACTGGGTTGATTTTGTTTTTGCACGCCCAGAAGCAACGCCCAAAGAAATAAATGGCAACACCTTTTTATTTGCAGAAGCTAATGAAGCTAACCCCCATTCATAATTAATACCCACCGCTTTGCTGGTAATCCTCGGCGCATTAATAAATCCAACTTCAATTTCACTGCTTCTGCGAAATATCTCAACTCTGTTTTTATTCCAGTGTTTATAACCCAGTTTAATCTCTTCTGAACCGACATCACCATTTCGATACACTGTTTCCGTTTCATTAAGCAGTGTGCCATTGGCACTTATATCAGATGTTTCTTCAAAATAATCAGCCGAGAATTGAATAACGCTGGTATTCAAGCCAACGTATACACCATTATCTCTAGGGCTTGCATAAATAGTCAGCGTTGAAGCCATGATCACTCCTAATGTAAGTGACTTAGTTACTCCGTACGTTCTCATTGGTAACATAACAATTTTACTCCTCTTGTTTAAATTTATTAAAATTAAAACCACGTCCTGAGGGCGTGGGTAGGTTCGTAGGCTTTAGCCTGATTATTATTACTACGTTGTATTCCCTCCCCTTAGCAGAGGGTGTCGCAAAAGGTCCATTGTAGGTTGGTGCTGAGCTTGCGAAGCCCAACGATCAACATCATGTTGGGCTTCGTTCCTCAGCGCCAACCTACAAAACATGCTTTTACAACACCCTCTAGCAAGGGGGTACTGAAAATAGTCCTGCTAGGAGTATTTGGCATTATTATTGAGATTAAGAAAATATTTTTACACCCTTCTAGGATGAGATAAAAACCACGTTCTAAGAATCTGGTTTTTTACTTATTTGCTTTGGCACGTGTTATTTCCATTGAGCCATTGCTTAACTTCTTTGATTGCATCGTGACCTTCTTCATAACCTATAAGTTGGTGAATAGTGACGCGCAAGGTTTTAGCGGATATTTCAGTAATCAATATTTTGACAATCGGATAATCTTCGCCTGAATAACTATATTCTCTGCGTTGTTCTTGATTTAAACGCTCTAAGCCATCATGCTGATAAAAACTTAAGATATGAATACCATCCAACTCATGGATACTTTTAATCACCGTTTTTGTACGTACGCTGTCTTCATCAAATAAAATAGTACTAACAACATCCATTAACAGCTCTTTAGCGGATCTTATTTCTTCATATTCAGTAGCCCAGCACTTTTTTGCTTGTTTAAAGAGTCGTTTTGCAACGACCATTTGGGCTTGTTTAACGACCACGGTGTCTTTTTTAGTGTGATCTTTGAACATTGAGGCACATCCACTCAACAGTATTGTTAATAAGATCAAATATAGAATTTTATTCATTTAAACCAACTTTTTTTAAACTATAGACATCAATGCACTTATCATAAAGAGCGGAATAAATTAAATCTATGCAACTTTAGTCATGCTTTGTATGCGATTGTCATCGTTTGTCATGGCGTGAAACTTCATGACAAAACGGGAATACATCAGACAGATTCCTATTTAAAAATATGCGATGATTAAAAACATGAATACGCCACACACAAATAAACCCACTATCTTATTGGTAGAGGATGATGAAAAGCTTTCGGGGTTAATTCGTCGCTACCTAGAAAAAAATGATTTTAATGTGATTACCGAATTGCGTGGTGATACTGCGATTCCACGTATACTAGAATCAAAGCCTGATCTGGTAGTGCTGGATGTAATGCTACCGGGTGTTGATGGTTTTGAAGTATGCAAGCAAGTGCGCAATGATTATCAAGGCACGATATTAATGCTGACTGCCAAAGATGAAGATATTGATCAAATTGTCGGGCTAGAAATTGGCGCGGATGATTATGTCGTGAAACCGGTTGAGCCCCGTTTATTATTGGCAAGAATTCGTGCGTTATTACGACGTAATGCTAACACCAGCAGCAACACAAACAACGCCAAGAACAATAACACCCATCAGGAAAGCCAAGCCAGAGAATCGTTAAACACACCAATAACCACCCCGCAGCAAGGCAAGCTAACATTTGGTTCACTAATTATCGACTATAATTCACGTAGCGTGACACTTCACAGTAAAACCATTGACCTAACCAGTACTGAATTTGATTTATTGTGGTTACTCGCAAGCCATGCGGGAACAACCCTCAGCCGTGATGTAATTTGTCGCACTGTTTTTAATTTTGAGTACAACGGTTTGAATCGTTCGGTTGATAATAAAATTTCATGTTTGCGTAAACTATTAGGCGATAATATCACCAGCCCTAAAGGTATTAAAACCATTCGTGGTAAAGGCTATCTGTTTGTTGCCACTGCTTGGGAAAACACCCATGGACTGAATAAAGCGTAAACAATATGGCTAGATTACTATTCAGTTTCTATTTCATGCTATTGGTTTCATTCGGCATATTTTTAATCACTTTTATGATTACAATGGCGAATGCTTTACCCACACCTTTTGCATTCAATGCCAGCCAAAAGCTGATGAAAAGTACCCTTACTGTATTAAAAGATGAGTTTACGGGGCTTGATTCACAACAAACCAAGCACTTGCTTAAGCATTATCGTCAATCATTTGGAGATGATTTAAGCTTACTTGATCTTACGGCGTTGAGTCACTTTACTCCCACACAAATAACATTACTCAACGATGGTAAGACCATTGTAGAAGATATTGAAAATCCAATATTTTTAAAATCAAAAATCAATGCAGATTCCATAGCTGAAGGTAGTTTCACCTTTGTTTATTTTAAACAGCGTGGCACAAGCAACAAAAATAGCAAAATATGGCGGGTACATTTTGATGTGGATGAAGGCATGAGCTTTCCAATGGGTTCCTCTGATACAGATGAAGAGTTACCCCCATATATCCCTTATACTCATTCCACTTTTTTTACAGGCATGATGGTTGTTCTGCAATCAGCCTTATTAAAAGAAAAAGAAAAAGAAAAAGAAAAAGAAAAAGAAAAAGAAAATAAAGAACAAAACCAACATAACGCATTACAACAATTGAAACAACGCGTAGACCTACCGCTTCATATCGTTAATACAACGTCGCTTAAACACTTCCCACAAGAAATTATTAAAACGAATCCTTTCGCGGGTAAGAGAAATAACCCTGTTTTTAAATATACAGAAAAGAACGGTAACGTATCAATTCTGCAAACGATTCCAAACAGCCACTCAAATCTATTAAAAGTAGGCCCATTTGAAATATCGTGGCTCACTCGTCATATTGGAATTTTATTGATGATAGCGGTAGCTCTAGGTTTATTAAGTACCTTCTTTATATGGCTTTGGCCGTTATGGTCAAACCTAAAAAGCATTAAACAAACAGCCGATGAATTTGGCAAAGGGAATTATTCTGCACGTATTCCTGATAGAAAGCTCTCTCCAATCAAAGCCATTTCCAGTGCCTTTAATGCCATGGCAAAAAGAACCCAAGATAGTATTCGCACTCAAAAAGAACTGACCTCAGCAGTATCGCATGAATTAAGAACGCCACTTGCCAGAATGAAGTTCGCACTGGAGACACTCGAACACAGTCATGATAAACAAGAAAAAAGTGATTCAATCATAGATATTAAAGAGGATATTGCCGAACTTAATGGCTTAATTGATGAGTTACTGCACTATGCGCGTTACGACCAAGACAACCAAAATAACAACGCCATAAACCAACTAAACGAAGTACTTGTCCCTTGGTTTCAACACACCATGGAACGCTTGGAGCCACTCGCCGACTATAAACAACTGGACTACCGTTGTAACAATATTAAAGAAAAAGAAACAGGGTTTATTGATGCGCGCTTGATGTCGCGTGTATTGGACAATTTAGTGCAAAATGCGTTGCGTTATGCCGATAATAGAGTGATCGTGACGCTTGATAAAAATAAACAAAGCTATGTTTTAACCATTGAAGATGATGGTGAAGGCATCCCAAAAGATAAACGTAAACAAGTATTTGAGGCATTTTCGCGCATTGACAGTAGCCGTAATCGTCGCACGGGTGGCTATGGATTAGGGTTGGCGATTGTCGATAGAATCGTCAATGCGCATAACGGGAAAGTCTTAATTACCGAACCACAACAATTATCTGGTGCATGTTTTGAAGTGCATTTTTCTAAATGCACCCATAAATAATCACAACGTTAAAAACGTAGGGTATAAATCAATATTACAGTTTTCACTAAGGTCGCTAA
>CAZMWD010000124.1:0-2335 GCA_964569685.1 uncultured Cocleimonas sp.
GAATACTGATGTGCTATTTATACTTTAAGTTCATGAAAATACTTTTGGGACAATTCATACTAATGAATAATTGTTAACGTCCGCTCATTAAAATCATTCCAAAGTCTTTTGGCATTGGGTTTACCTTATGGGTATTCCAAGCAACACGTGCATCTCTATCTCCGCCATCGTCATCGTCGTTTATAACAACATCCATGCGCAGCTTATTCTTAACTTTAGGGCTTAAACCCAGTTGTTTCCAACTAATGGTGGCTTTGATTTCGTAACCATCGTATTTGCTTTTTATTTCGTAGGGCAGTGCAACGGTTTTACCCTGCGGATTATTTTTTCCGGCGATGCCTTCTAGATTTGTTTTAACACGTTCTGTACCGTCAAAGGTATTACTTTTATTTAACGAAACGCGCCTAAAGATAAAATGGAAATCATTCTGTTTATCGAAGCTTGATCCTTTATCATTCTTTCCGTCTATAAAAAACTCAACTGAATCATCTTGTGTCGGGTCATCAGAATCTGCAGAGAATTTTTTATCGTACACTTTGGCAATAAGGTAGAGGTTATCCTTATCCCATTTGACTTGCCATTTCCCTGAAATATCTTTTTTATCCCATGTTTTCCCTTCGAGTAATACGTTTAAAGCTTGGGGGTTTTCTAGGCGATGGAAGTGTTTAGGGTCGCCTTTGGCTGGGCGAATGACAATACGTGGTTTGTTAGGGTTCAACGTGGGTAAATGATGCGCTACTTCGGCACTGGATGGTTTTTTCGTATTTCTGATACTATCCCAATCCCACCAACGTTTATTATCTTGCATGAACGCAAGGCTGGATTTTAGCTTGGGTGATTCATCCAGTGGCTTACGGATATGTTCTTTAAGCCCCCAGCAACCATCGGCATTACAACTTCTGGGTGAGGCAAAGGCGACAAATAAATCAGCGCCCATTTTGCGCCATGCTTCATATAATTGCGTATATAGTTCACCCATACGTGGGTCGCGGTTGGCGCCAAAGAAGAGGGGATTAGGGTGTTGCATATAATCACGTGTTGCCCAATCGACCAAACTTTGTCCTCCTTCATAGGCGACCAAACTCACGCCAAACTCTTTGCTTAATTTGGCTGTTTTACTGATTTCATCAATGACTTTAGGTAAGGAACGGTACGATTTCTTATCCGTCAGTAAATGGAAGATTTCATCAACGGTTTTGGATTCTCTAAACCCGCGAAGGTTACCCCCTATGTAGGGCGCGATAGCCAGAGCATCGGTATGTTTATAGGTATCATTGTAGGCAAGAATAATACCGCTGATGTCGGGTCGCGTGTCCCATCCACTGATAACGCGCACGAGTTTTTCATGTCCACCGTATACATCTTCCCAAATGTTGAAAAACTCAATTGAACGTTTAGAATAATATTTATAACCTGCGATGAGTGCATCTTTATCTAGCTTTTCGGCAATCCCCATTTTTTGCATATATTCGTTATGGATGAAATTAGAATTCCATGCCTCGTTGGTATATTCGATATGTGGCGTTAATTTTGGGGAAAGATTGTCTTTCACATAGCGGGCAAATTGGCGAATATAATCATCATCACTGGCGTGGGGTACGTTTAGCCATGGATCGGCTTTAAGTCGATTTGCCAATTCAATTTGAATTTCTAAGGGCGCACCACGCTCACCATAAAGACCACCCCATGTGGCTTTATCTAGGGTGTTACGTTCACTCCATTTTATTTTAGGGTTGCGTGTCACACCCGACATCGGCATAAAGCGAAGCACGCTAAAATCCTTCATAAAATTAAGATAGTCAGGATTGAAAATAATAGAAGCATGGTGTTGCTTGAATGAAAGATAGTCTGTTTTTTTACATTCAGACGCATCTGCCACTTGCTGAAAAGGATTCTTTTGACATATACCACCCGGCATTAAAATTCGCACATTTCTAAGGGGGTTTGTTGGGTTTGATTTTACGATTTGCAATGCGGCGGTCATAAAGCCATCGGAACGGGCATCAAGCTGAATCGTATCATTGCCTGCTTTACGGCTGATCAATTTAGCATTTTGTAAATAATCAATTTGCCCTTCGCCATCATATAGCACACTAAAATCGCCCTGAGGAAAGGCATCACGGTTCACATTACGAATAAAAAACACACCTGCTTTGCCCCCATTGAGTCGTTTGGGCCAGCCTTGTTTATCGTATGTTACCGAAGCGGAAGTTAAACAGGGTTTGTCTTTTGCACGACAGCGGATATTTTCATGAAAAGGCATGGAAACACGGAATAAATCAACAAAAGGAATACTGGCATCTTGTTCATAAACCTCATTGGTGTTAATGCCCAA
>CAZMWD010000124.1:2435-6898 GCA_964569685.1 uncultured Cocleimonas sp.
GCAGGATAAGATTCTACAGAATGACTTGAAAGGTATAACTGTACTGCAGAAATAAGCACAATCAATAGACCAAAAATAAAGACGAAGAGCGGTATGTGTTTTTTCATAAATTATATAAATGATGAGAATTCAAAAAGTGCAAGATAACAGATTATTAGTTGAAAAGATTGTAGTTAATATTGTTAAGGAGAAAGAGTAGGTACAGGATTTTCAGTGAGATAAGCCATTAATACGCTAGCAGATAAATTCATAAGCATGTGCATTGCAATAGGAATGTAGAGAGATTGGGTTTTTAGTTTGGCAATGGCGAATAAAATGCCCATTAAAAAGATTATAAAGATTTCAAACCATTCATATTGTAAATGAATCAATGCCCACATTGCGGAGGTAATTAATATTGCACCGACAATACCGACAGCGGATTTACGCAGACCTTCTAATAAGAATCCGCGAAACAAGTATTCTTCAAAAAAGGGCGCTCCAATAATAATCGCAAACCAAAGTAACGGCATATTAGTCGTGCTGTTATACACCTTCGTCATCCATTCAGGTGTTTCTCTTTCGAAAAGATGGTTTGCCACTTCGAGTAAAATGAGGGCGATAACCGTAATGCCAATCCATTTAAGCAGCGTTTTTAGTGGAGGAAAATAAAGATTAAGGTATTGCGTAATACTGAGAGTGTGTTTTAGTTTAATAAACAACACAATTAAACCCATGCCTATCAACACCGCAGGAATTTGCGAAAGCGCGATAGCATCACCGTTGAATATTAATGAATTAATGAGTGAGTCGAGTTGAGAACCCGTTTGCCCGTTATTTAGATAGAGTGCGTAAATAGATAGCCCAATCATTTGCACGATACTAAATACAATTAAAACCACAAAGCCTAAGCCGAGTGTTGCCCATAACCCCCAGTAGGAAGAGGGCGGGATAGCTTGGTTGGGATTGATGGAATTATGGGTCATGGTGAGAATTTTGTAGGATCGAGGTTAATCTGAGCCTGCAACTTGAATCGGTCGTGATCGACTCAGATGGTCGTGTAGAGCAAGGTTGTTTTTATCAAACACTATCCACAATAATCCCAAGCCAAAACCAGCACTTAAAAATCGTATAAATGCTTGCATCCACGTTATATTCATTCCGAGTTGGTTAATAATCTTAATTTTCCATACGCTCATTCCGGGTGTTTGTCCGCTTGTAGTCCAGAAATAGCCAAAATATAAAAAAGGCACAATAAGCCAAAGATTTTTTAATAGAATATTGACTATACTGTCCGGCGGTATCGTAGATATGGATTCTTCAGCACTTAGTTTGATTTGTTCAAGGGTGATTAATTCGAATTGAATGATGATTTGCTGGACAATTAAGGTAACGATGAACGCAAAAAAAAGTGAGATGAGAACATCGTAAATAATAGCGAAAATACGTGAGCGAAAAGTCGCTGGGGTTAGCTTAATACTCATTATGTTTCTTTAGTACAGTAAACAGCAATTACAACTAATAATCTGACGGTTTAAATCCTTGATAACCGCGTTATCATTTCTCCCCATAGCCCTGCTATGATTCGTCATGATGCCTTGTTCTCAAGAACTTATCCTCGCCAAATTATTAGCCGTAATTACTATTCACTGCACTCGTCCTGTTTCATGTTTAGGAAGTTTTTAAGCATATCATGCCCGTGTTCCGTGAGGATGGATTCGGGATGAAATTGCACGCCTTCAATGGCGTATTGTTTATGTCGAACACCCATAATCTCGTCTATTTCACCACAGTCAGTTTCAGTCCACGCCGTTATTTCTAAACAGTCGGGTAGGGTGTCTTGATCAATCACCAACGAATGATAGCGGGTGGCTTCAAAGGGTTCGGGCAAACCTTCAAAAATACCGATTTCTTTATGATAGATACTGGATGTTTTGCCGTGCATTATTTCCTCGGCACGTACAATGTCACCGCCAAAGGCTTGCCCAATGGCTTGATGTCCTAAACAAACCCCAAATATTGGCAACTTTCCTTTGAAATGGTTGATTACCTCTAACGAAATACCTGCTTCGGTTGGCGTACATGGGCCGGGTGAAATCATAATGCGTTCGGGGTTGATTTCTTTAATATCATCCAGTGTGATTTCATCATTACGTTCGACTAAAACATCTGCGCCTAGCTCGCCTAAATATTGCACTAAGTTATAAGTGAAGGAGTCGTAATTGTCTATCATTAAGATCATTTGTGTGCTCCATCTAAACCAGCAGCGGCTTGTCTGACGGCTTGAAAAATGGCGCGTGCTTTGTGCATAGTCTCTTTCCATTCGAGATCGGGTTGGGAGTCATAGACAATGCCTGCGCCCGCTTGAATGTGTAGCGTATCATCTTTAATCACAGCGGTACGAATGGCGATGGCGGTATCCATATTACCATTCCATGCCAGATAACCGATAGCGCCAGAATAAATCCCCCGTTTCACCGGTTCTAATTCATCAATGATTTCCATGGCGCGAATTTTAGGTGCGCCACTCACCGTTCCGGCGGGGAAGGTCGCACGTAATACATCAATGGCACTTAAATCGGGGATTAGTTTTCCGACGACATTGGAGACGATATGCATCACGTGTGAATAACGCTCAATGGTCATTTTATCGGTGAGTTTTACCGTGCCAATTTGGCTGACGCGACCTGCATCGTTTCGCCCAAGGTCAATTAACATCAAATGTTCGGCTAATTCTTTAGGGTCACTTAACAGCTCTTTTTCCATCGCAAGGTCTTTGGCTTTATCGTGACCGCGTTTGCGTGTGCCAGCAATGGGGCGCACGGTAACTTCTTTGTCTTCGTTGGGTTCACCTGCAAGCCGTACCAAAATTTCAGGAGATGAGCCTACAATATGAAAATCATCTAAATTCATAAAGTGCATATACGGTGACGGGTTTAACGAGCGTAAGGAACGATACAGATCAAGCGGAGGTGCTGTAAATGGCACACTTAAACGCTGTGATAAAACCACCTGCATGATATCGCCCGCTTTGATGTATTCACGCGCCGTTTCTACGGCGTGTTTAAAGCCAGCTTCGGTAAAGCCAGAGACAAAATCTTCTTCATTAATAGTTTGCGGTGATTTAACGGGTTGGTACAGGTCGAGAGGTTCACGTAGCTGATTGCTAAGATAATCCAAACGCGTTTGCGCGTTTTCATATTCGCCTGCTTTTGCGTGTACAATTATAGAAAGAATGCCGTTAAGGGTATCAAACACAATCACTTCTTCTGATAACATCAGTAAAATATCGGGTGTTTGTAATGGATCGGACTTGTTTTCTGCTGCTACATTGGCAAGTTTAGGCTCAATATAACGAATCGTTTCATAACCAAAATAGCCCACTAAACCGCCGTTGAAACGCGGCATTCCTTCAATTTCTGGGACTTTGATTTGATCTTTATAATGTTCAATCCACGCTAATGGATCATCCACTGTTTGTGTTGAATCAATATTTCCATCGCTCGACACTTCTATCTGATTGCCTGTGATTTTGATAATAGTACGCGCGGGCAACCCGATCATGGAATACCGCCCCCATTTCTCACCGCCTTGAACCGATTCAAATAAATAAGAATAAGGGCCATTGGCTAATTTAAGATAAGTGCTTAAAGGGGTATCAAGATCAGCGAGAACTTCACGAACCAAAGGAACACGATCGTAACCTTGTGCAAGATGGGATTCAAACTGTGTTTTTGAAAGAGTGTTTGTCATGGAAGTAACCTGTTTAAAAATAGCACGAAGGGCGGTTGTAGCAGAGCCTTTGTTTCCAAAGACACTATTTCCAAAGCCACCATATCCAAAGCCAATTTTTAAACAGATTATTCATCAGTGTATTTTAACCCGCTTGAGCTTGCTGGGCAAGTAGGGTTTGTCTCTATATAACATTACCTAAAACCTACTTTAAATCGCATCAATATAAACCCAGTTGCCTTTAACACGCGTAAACAAGCTTTTTTCTTTATGTTGTTCAATTTCTCCCATCAGCGATGGGCTGAACCGGCTACTGATAAATTCCACCATGCCTTTTTGGTCATTCTCACCGCCTGCTTGGGTGGAGACTATTTTTAATGCAATTAATGTTTGTGGTCCAGAGGCTTTTAAACTTTGTAAAGAAGGTCGGGTTGATGTATGCCATGTACGAAACAAGTACTGCGCATCGCCCATGACGTAAGCGGTGTAGCGTGATCGCATCAAAGCCTCGGCTGTGGGTGCGTGTCCACCTGATGGGTGATATTGCCCACAGCAGGATTCATATTTTAATGATGATTGGCAGGGGCAGGTGTTTTTTGATTGTTTAGTCATAAAAAATAGGGTTCAATTCGTATGTAGATGGATTAGCACTCTGAGCTTTATAAAAATCAGAGTGCGTTTACGTTTATTTTGATCATCACATAAACCCCTGAACCCAAGCCACCAACTGTCCTAACGCTTTTTGCTCCCTT
>CAZMWD010000125.1:0-6897 GCA_964569685.1 uncultured Cocleimonas sp.
TTTTTTACTTCACTAATGTTTTAGCTTGAATATCTTCAAAGCTCATATTGGGTAAATCAATCAAATTTAGTTGATAAAGTATTTTCCCCGTCTCTCCTGGAGCAACGGTTTGAAAAAACCAAGGATAGCGTTGCTCGGTCAGAATAGAAACATGTTTAACCAGTTGATTCGTGCAGTTTTTGAAAAACAGATGGTACATTTCAGGTTGTTCTGTGAGTGCATTTACGTCATTTGCAATTGACATAAACAGTGCTTGTGCTTTTTCTTTGGTTTCTTTAATCGGGTAGATATGAACGGCTTCATTATTGATTTTTCGAATGCCGAGCAAGTCTTCCGGCGTAGCTAACACATACATCAATTCAAATTGCGAAAGAAGACCTCCGCTGATTGAAAAACTTTCTCCTTGTTCTCTGCGTGCTTCAATAGAAACCCCTAATTCACGACCATCATCTAATACGAAAATAAGGAAGACATGGGCTATTTCACTGATGACTGAAAAATGGGATACAACGGCTTTGAGTTCAACAATGTTGTCTAATTGAAACTGCATTTCTTTGTGACGTACTTTTTGATTAAGTTGCGTCGCTTGCCAGTTAAAGTCCCGGATATTTTTCACGCTAATTTCAGGGTTGTTTTTATCGCCTTGAAACTCAATCGTTGCTAATAAAGCATGTTCTACCACCCAGCTTCGATCTTGTTTAGGGTCTGTGAAAAAGTATAAAATAGTGGTTGTAATAGCAAACAGCATCAGAGGAAGAATAATCCATTTGATAAGATGGTTTATTCGAATTTTTTTAAGCCAAGTAGTCATTTGCATTATATTAGATGTCTTTTTTAATGTATAAAAAACATCATATCAAATATTTACTGAGCATAAAATTATTAACTTAATTCTCTTATAATTTAGTTTCTTAGAGTGTATTTTGAAGAAAATAGTTAAATATCCATAAAGTTGATTGATCAGATTGTCTCTTTGCGATAAAGTTAGCAACTTAATTTTTATAAAAGGGATTTATCTAATGAAAAAGGCACTATTCGCTACATTAGCACTTATGGCTTCAACGTCTACATTTGCAAATAGCAATACAGGTTGTGGTTTGGGAAATGAAGTTATTCAAAATCAAGACACTGTTGTTAAACAGGTTCTTGCAGTAACGACTAACGGTACCATTGGTAACCAAACGTTTGGTATTACTTCAGGCACTGTTGGCTGTACTAAGCCTGCATCTTTTGTTTCAAATGATAAAGCAAATTCATTTGTTGAAGACAATATGGATACGTTGGCGATGGATATTTCTAATGGTAAAGGTGAGTCTGTCGATACTCTGGCAACACTTTTAAATGTAGAAGATAAAGCTAATTTCAAAGCTAAACTTCAAAATAACTTCGCTAAAATTTACACAAACAGTGATGTAACCTCTGCACAGGTGATTGAGAATATCGTAGCAGTAGCTGGCTAAACCATTAGTCATTGAGTTTGTTTAAAGCTTACCCTAAATAAGTTTATCGTGACTCAGTTTTTAATGCAGTTAATGCAAAAGGGAGTAATACAAAAAGGATTTTTCCTTTCTGTATTACTCCTTTTTTCGTTTGTGGTTTGTGCTACCGAGAGCAACGCTACAATACAGCTTCCAGAAAACATACTAACAAAAATAAAAACCGAAAAACTCTATAATGCGAAGCAGTGGAAAAGGTTACTACACTTTAAAAATGGCAAGAGTGAAATTGATGACCCTGCCTTTTTCTTTTCACCAGAGGGGAAATTTAATGCAAAAGCAGAACTTGAAGCGAGCATAAAAAAACTGATTAATGATAAGAGTGATACAGATAAAAGTACGCTTTGTTATTATCCCTCACGTTCTTATTGGATTTTAGAACAGTTACCTGAACTTAAAAAAATAATTACCCGACCAAGATGTGAAGGGTTAAAAAAAGAGCTGTCGGCGCTTAATGCTAAACGAGTGACACTTATTCTTGCATCCGCGCATATTAATTCGCCCGCGTCGGCTTTCGGACATACTTTTTTAAGGATTGATGCAAGTGAAGATACCTCTTTAGTCTCTTATGCTGTTAACTATGCCGCACAAACGAGGGAAACCAACGGTATTATTTATGCCTATCAAGGTTTGTTTGGTGGCTATGGTGGTCGATATTCAATCGAACCTTATTCAAAAAAAATAAGAACGTACAGTGATTTAGAACAGCGAGATATTTGGGAGTACCCGCTTAATTTAACACAAACTGAGCTTGATAGACTGATCCTGCATATTTTTGAAATTCGTCATTTTTATGCTGATTATTTTTTTGTATCAGAGAATTGTTCTTATAACCTTTTGTGGCTTATTGATATTGCCAAAGAGGGCGCTGCTACCAAAAATGGCAACCTAGTTGACCCGTTTAAATATAAGGCAATTCCCATAGATACGCTAAGAGCGGTAGCAGATGCGGGGTTAGTAAAAGAGACGGTGTATCGCCCCTCAAAACGGAAAAAGATTTTACAAAAAGTTAAAGCAATTAAAAATAGCCCCAAGGCGATCCGTTTTGCCAAAAGTCATGACTATGATTTAAATGCATTGAACGGCTTATCGAAAAGTCAAAAAGCCAATGCACTGGAGTTGGCAACCTTGTTATTACAAACAGAACATAGTGATGGGAAAATAACTAAAAAAGAATACCTTGGTCATTTTTTAATGTTGTTAAATGCACGGAGTGAACTAGGTGATATTGAAAGTAATGATATTAAAACACCCTTTGCCCCTGTAAATAGTCATTTATCAACAAAGATGAGTTTAGCGTATGGCTCTGATGATGAAGCAATCCTGCGTATGAAGGTGGCTTATCATGATATTTATGATAACGAATCAGGCTATGTGCCAGGTGCTTATATCAACTTTTTTGATACCGCTTTTAAGTACAAAGATAATAAGCTGAAATTAGATGAAATAAATTTGCTCGACATTCGTTCGTACGCCATTCAGGATCCCATTTTTAAGCCTATTTCTTGGCAGGTTGCTTTAGGCGGGAAACGAACCTTAGATGGAAGTTTAGATCCTTATTTTCAAGTTGGTGGAGGCATTGCATTGGGCAATGACACACTTTTTTCTTATGCTACGCTAACCCCTGCGTTTTATATTAGAGCCGTAAGCCAACAAAGCATTTCGGCTAATGTCGGTCTTATTTATAATCCTTCATCTTTTTTAAAGGTTGGTTTATTGAGCAAAAAAGAATGGCTGACAGATAATAATGAAGTATTAGAAATAGAGCCATTTGTCACTTATAGTCTTTCAAAAACTAAGGCGTTAAATTTACGTTATCGTCATACAGAGGTTAATGAGGATGTTAAAGATGAAGCGATACTTTCTCTTTTTTGGTATTTTTAACGTGTGGGCTTATAGCATTATCTCTCTATTTAGATAGTCAAAATAGGGTGTTAACGTGATAGCATTAAAGGTCGTTGTATCTATTAGAAGTAACAATCATGACTGAAAAAATTGAAGGCACATTTTACCCCAGTGAAAACCCTGGTGCGCACGAACGTCATTTAATACGTCGTCACAATAATGTGCTGTTTGGCGCGCGTCAAACGGAAGTGAATAGCGACTCTTTGCAAGAAAATCAAAAGAAAGATCATGATATTTTACAGCAGTTTATGGTGGATTTTAGAGATGCCATGACAAAAGCAGTCAATTTAAAACCCAATGAAGACAGTGAAGTTATTCTTGAGGTTAAAGATTCTCTGGATAAGCTTTATGCAACGTCTGCCAGTGTTGCGGATGATCAAGCCCGTGTAAGGGAATCTATTAAAAAGTTATTAACGGTCATCATGCAATCAGTACGAAAGGGCGCAGGAGATGATGCGCATGCCTTACAAGAGCTTGATCAAGAAGAATCTGCGCGCGAGGCTAATATGGATTTTTTAGAATCTAAGCTGGCGGCCGATATTCTCGACCCTGATTCACCGATTGATAATGATGATTTGATTCCAACGTTATTATGCGCAGAAAAAGATGATTTGGCATTAGCGACTCAATTATTTGATGAAGAACAAATGACGTATTTACTGAGTGAAAGTGAAAATTTGTTGAATAAGCTAGATGCCGAAGGACAGGATGTAAAACAAGCCGCAGAGAACTTTGTGTTTATGGAAGGTTATATGCTGTTTTTACAAGAACAAAAATCATAAATCTATTTTTGCAAGTAGCTGTTTTATAAATAAATCCATCGAGGGGTAATCAAGCTTGGCTTCGCGTTGTTTTTCTCCCCACATAGGTTCTGGGTAGAAACTATCTTCTTTAAAACGCGCCATAATATGCCAATGTACCTGTGGCACGTAATTAGCAAACGAGGCGATATTTATTTTTTCGGGTTTAAAATAATCCAGCATTTCGTGTTCGATTAAATCTAATAAAAACCAGATTTGTTGTTTAGTTTGTGCATCACAGTCTGTCATTTCTTTGACTGTTTTTTGTGCGAATATTTTTAACCAAGGTATTTCGGATTCTTCAATTTCAATACGGATATGATCATTTTGGTAAATAATAGACATCGTATCAGTAGATCATGAATACACAAAAAAGCCAAAGAAATAAATCTTTGGCTTTTTGTTTTTGGTAAAAAAGGGTATAGATTATTGTTCAGTAATAGGGTTTCTAACGATTATTGTTACAAGTCCTGCACCATTATGACCATGACCATCATGTACACCATAAAAGAACGTATCTGTTCCCGTGAATCCCGTGTCTGGTGTATAGAGCACTTTACCATTAACTTTTGTGGTTGTACCATGAGAACCGTTATCTACTTGATCAAGTATTAATACATCACCATCTGCATCACTATCATTGGCAAGTACATCAATGAGTATAGCGGTGTTGATGGGTGTTGTTACATTGTCATTTAAAACATCAGGGAAGCTATCGTTACCATCACCTGAGTCAGATGATGCAATGGTGACAACCGTACTATCCGTTCCGCCACGCCCATCAGAGATGGTGTAACTAAAAGTGATACTGCCGATAGTGCCCTGTGGGTCAAACAGTACTGAACCATCAGCATTCAACGTTGTTGTGCCAAATGTTGGAGGAGTGATAGAAATAACGGTTAATGTATCTCCATCTGGGTCGGTATCATTGGCTAGCACGTTAATGGTAATTGCTTCTGTATGATTAGTGCTGGGAGCATCTTCAACCGCATCAGGTGCGTTATTAACTACGGGTGGTGCTACTACAGTGATTGCTACCGTTGCCGTTGCACTGTGCCCATTACCATCGCTGATAGTGTAGGTAAAGGTATCTGTACCCACAAATCCAGTATTAGGTGTATAGCTTACACGGTTGCTTGTAGTAATCGCTGTTAAACCATTTTGAGCGGCGCTAACGGTACTCACCGTTAATGTATCACCATCACCGTCTGTATCATTACTAATGACATCAATGGTTTTAGTCGTACCTGCCGTTAGTGTGGTCGAATCATCAATAGCAATAGGTGCTAGGTTTATCGTGCCTGTGTGTATCAGCTGGTAAGTACTTAACTGACTTTCAGGTAAGATATATTTTACGTTCCAGTCAGTATCTCGGCTTATAAACCCAAGTAACACGGTATTATTTAACGATTGAATGTTGGCTTTATTAATCGCAATTTCTACTACGTTTGCATTTCTGACTGTTACAGCAGCGTTTTGATTATTAAAATCCCATGTCCATGCCGTTGTATTTGCAGTCGATTTACCAAAGAAGTCATTTTCAATCATATAATCTGCGCCACCTGGCCATGTTTGGTAGCCTAGCTGAAACCCTGTTTGGGTATTGTTATCACTGTCTAAAAATACTTGGGTATTAGCGTCAATATTATTAGCTTCAATCAAAATATACAGTGTGTTTTCAGTGTCAAATGCTTTAATAGTGCCTTGTGCGCTGGTTGAAATTGGTCTAATCGCAGCCCAGTCATCCGCATTTCCATCAATCACGATACCTTGCGGGGTGGCTTCATCGACAACTACATCACGTTTTACTGTCGTTTCATTTCCTGAAGAGTCTGAAACTTTATAGGTAACCGAATAAGAACCAGCAACTGCTGTATTGACGGTTGATGTTGCAATGATATTGGCAGAAATATCACCATCAACATTATCTGATGCCGTTGCGCCGGGGTCGTTAAATGTAGTATTTAATGCAAGCGTCATTGGGTTTGCACCACTTAATGTGATGACAGGTGCTACCGTATCATTACTGTTAATACAAGAATCTACCTGATACGTTTTTAATTTTCTGGATACAGGGTAAATTGATTTAATACGCCAATTTCTGTAACGCGCTATATTACCTGCGGTAAAACTATTACATAAACCATCCAGTGAGGATGTTTCTAATTTAATATCAACATCTCTGCTATTCGGCGTGAAGCTTACATCTGCAGCGATACGTTTCCAGCTCCAAGCTGAGCTATTGGTTTTTGATTTGTATAAACGATTATCTTCGATTAGGTAATCAATACCGCTTAATGACCAAATACGGCTACGCGAACGGAAACCCGTTGCAGGGTCATTATCTATATCAAGAAATATCTGAACATGTCTGCCACTGTTTCTGCGCCACACATTTTTTGCGTTAATGTGTAGTTTTGAGCCTTCCAGTGTTATTTTCATAGTGCCACGTTGTTCACGGGCGAGGACTTGCGACTCTTGCCAATCAGAGTCACTAATGCGAGTGGGTTCTGTTGTTGTGGTTGTTGAGGGAGTTGCGGGAGTTTGAACCTGTGCCTGCTCAGTACTTGAGCCTCCACCACAAGCGCTTAATGCGATGCTTGCGAGGAATAAAAGAGATACGCTTATCTTTCCATGTTCCATTATAGAATTTCCTTTAATCTGTATATTTAATTTATTGGGTGTTTAATTTATTT
>CAZMWD010000126.1:0-6767 GCA_964569685.1 uncultured Cocleimonas sp.
TCCACATTAAAAAACTATCTTTCTGAATTAGAAAAAACACCGGGAGAGAAACTCTTTCGAGCCGAGTTATTGGAATTTAAGAAAACAATTTCAGGTGCAAAAGCCAGAATAAAAATAGCATCAGACACGTCTTTTTTAAATGAGCGTTTGGGCGACTTTGAATTGGATGCACGTTTATTGAATGGCCCGGTTTTTATAGATTCAGCAATAGATGTAGATTCTTTTAAACAGCTTACATTTAATACAGGTATCACTCGCTGGAAAATAACGATTGATGAACGTAGTTTAGAAGCAGAAAAAGCAGAATACTTACAAAGCCTTTTCCCCGAAGGGTTACCCATTGCTATGGTGCGCACCGATTTTGATAATAAAGCGTATTACCAGAGTTATCTTAAAACAATCTATGCCGTTGCAACGTTATCAGGAATTTATAATCTAGATAATGGTGATAATCACGGTTCACTTTTATTGGATCATATTCGATACGGAATATCGCCTCAATTACTTGCAGAGCATGCTAGCCTTCACTATCAACATCAGCGTAGTATTTCCACGGCATATAAACCTGGCACAACGCATCTAAAAATTAAAGACTTAGAAGTTAAACATGCAGTGTTTACAGAGCCAGTTAAATTAAATGTGTCGGCAGATATAGCGATACAAAGTGACACGCAGTTAAATAAATCAAACCAAGAAGAATTAGATAACAACGTGCTAAATGGGCTGATTAAAATTAACGTAGAAAAAATAGTAGGGAATCAAATCCCTGTCGATAATGCTGATATAAAAGTACAGTTTGATAATATCCCTACGACAGGTTTTATTGCTATTAGCGAACAACACGCTAAACAAGATAATCTACGTCAACAAATGCAATGGACCTTAGAAGAAAATGGAGAGTTTCCAGAAGGGCAGGATCATCTTTGGCAACTTAATGATCAACTACACCGTATGCAACAACAACTGCCACAACAACTTGCGGCTCTATTTTTAAAGTCAAATAATAGCCAAGTGCGCTTTAGCGCGACGGCTAATGAAAACGCACAAGAGAGTAAAAGTTCGACACTTAATGGAACAGTCAGTCTTAATAATAAACGGAGTAAAGACAATGAAATAGATGATTTATTAATGGCTGAGGCACAAATAAAACTATCAAATGATTTATTTAACTATTTAAATCCACTTTTAAATAGCCTATTAAAAACAAGCCTAAGTACCAATGCAAAGCCTATCACGCCGGACTTTAAGCTAATTTATAACAAAGGGGTATTTTCACTAAATAACTAATATTTAAAAGAATTAATGGACAAATCATAAAATTGATCTATATTATGATGAAATCAATATCTTTTTATAGGGGTAATTAATGTCTTTATTTTTGTGTAACTTGTGGCCTTATTTAGCAGGTGGATTGATTGGTTGGTTATTAGCAGGGTGGATGGCTCGTAGATTTAGACATTCAGAGCCAGCAAAATTGGTTGATAACCCTGAGCATCTATCGCTCATTAGCAAGTTACAATCAGAGAATAAAAAAATCCCATCATTGGTTTCCCAAGTTGCAAATTTTAAATCGGCACAATCAGCAACCGTTGATAACGCTCAGCACCTTTCTTTAATCAGTAACCTAGAAAAAGAAAATAAAAAGATTCCTGATCTAATGGCAAAGCTTTCTCTTTTTGAATCTGCTAAGCCAAAAGTAGTAGAAAAAATTATAGAAAAAAGAATAGATAATCCGGATCATCTTAAACGTATTGCAGAACTAGAAAAAGAAAATAGTGAAATGATTGAATTAAGATCAAAATTGAATCAGTTTGAAAGTGCAAAACCGGTTGATAACCCCGATCACCTTTCATTGATTAGTCAATTAGAAAAAGAGAATAATCAAATTGCAGGTTTACAATCTAAATTGAGTTTATTAGAGAAAGCAGAACCTAAAATAGTTGAAAAAGAAGTAGAAAAGCAGGTTGATAACCCACAACACTTGATCAGAATCAAACAACTCGAAGGTGAGTTAGAGGGTTGGAAACGTACGCCAAACATTGATATTCCTGCAGCTAAAGCGGTCGGTATCACGGTAAAAGCAGACGGTGACTTTACCGCAATTGAAGGGGTCGGACCAAAGATTAATGAGTTACTCCATGAAAAGGGTATTAAGTCGTATAAACAGTTGTCAGAGACAGACCCTGCTGATATTAAAAAGATATTAGAGCACGGTGGTGCCAGCTTTAAAATGGCAAATCCTGATACGTGGTCTGATCAAGCTAATCTTGCTACAAACAATCGTTGGGCAGCATTAAAATCTCTACAAGATGTTTTGGATGGTGGTATTTATCCTGACGCATCAGCATCAAGTGCCACAAAGGGTAGTAAGCAAGATAAAAGTACAATCAGTGATTTAGAAAAAGAATTGGATACTTATCGTAAGGGTCAAGCAATTGATGCCAGTGCAGCAAAAGCTTCAGGTATTATTGTAAAGTCTGATGGTGATTTTACTGCCATAGAAGGCATTGGTCCTAAGATTAATGACTTACTACATGCCGGTGGTATTCAATCATTCAAACAATTATCAGAAATGAATCCCACAGAGATTAAGAAGATATTAGACGATGGCGGTGCCAGCTTTAAAATGGCAAACCCTGGTACTTGGCCAGATCAAGCCAATCTTGTGACGAATAATCGTTGGTCTGCACTTAAAGCGTTACAAGATATTTTGGATGGCGGTGTTTACCCTGATGCTTCCACGACGAGTAAAGGTAGTAATAATAAGAGTGATGAGAGTATTACTGAGAATAAACAACACCTTATTACAATCAATAACTTAGAAAAGAAATTAGCGTCTTATCAAAAAGGGCCTGATGTCGATACTAACTTGGCTAAGTCTGTTGGCTTTAATGTTAAACGGAGTAGCGGAAAGGATGATTTCACTGTGATAGAAGGAATTGGTCCCAAAATTAATGATTTAATTCACGATGCCGGTATTGATACCTTCACAGAACTTGCTAATACAAGTACTGCTGTTGTTCAAACGATATTAAATGAAGCAGGCCCTAGGTACAAATTAGCCAACCCCGAAACATGGTCAGCGCAATCTAATCTTGCTGCTTCAAATCAGTGGGGTGCCTTAAAAGCTTGGCAGGATGTACTTGATGGAGGAGAGGAATAAACCATGAATAATAATGATACAACTATTTCACCTCGCTGGGCGGGGTTCCGTAAATTATGGATTATCATCGCGGTTTTATTATTTCTATATTTGCTTATTTCATGGCTGATGGGATATGGCCCCAATGGCAGTAAATGCCAAGTAGCTCCTAAACTGGTTACAGCTCCCGACACAATGGCACCTCATATCAGCCTTAATAATCTTGCTGAAATGCGCATAGCAACAGGTACAGAATTTGTCGATAAAAGCGTAACCGCACTGGATAATATTGATGGTGATATTAAGATTACAGTTGATGGCAAGGTTGATAGTAATACACCCGGTAAATACCAGCTAATTTATACTGCGACTGATGCAGCAGGTAATTCCAGTAGTGAAACCCGTACTATTATTGTTGAAGATAAAGTCATTGCTGATATTACAGGACCAAGTATTACCTTAAAGGGTCAAAATCCTATTATATTGTCAGCAGGCTCAGCATTTACAGATGAAGGCGCAAAAGCAATAGATACTATAGATGGTGATGTGAATGTAATGGTGACGGGTAAGGTTGACGCGCATAAAGCAGGTAAATATCAACTTATCTACACGGCGACAGATGCAGCAGGTAATAGCACCAGTGAAACACGTACGGTTGTGGTTCAAGCTAAAAAGAACATGGATGTAGAAGCCCCAATGCTGACGTTAAAGGGTGTATCACTGATCAGTATTCCACTCGGCTCAGCCTTTGTTGAGGAAGGTTTCAAAGCTGAAGATGATGTTGATGGTGAGATTAACGTTACCGTAACAGGCAAGGTTGATACTAGCACGGCAGGTCAATACCCGTTAATATACACAGCTACAGATTCTGCAGGGAATAGTATTAGCAGAACGCGCATGGTGGTAGTTGAAGCCGCCAAACCAGTGGTCATGAACCGACCCGAAATTGCAAAGTTGTATTTTGGCTTAGGCAGTTCTAAATTTCCGCAGGATACAACATTATCCTTAGCCACCATTATTGCTTATTTACATAAAAATAACGAAGCAAAAGCGATCATTACAGGTTTTCATGATGCGAGTGGGAATGTGTCATGGAATAAAAGACTTTCCAATAAACGTGCGGCTACTGTTAGCCGTCTTTTACAAAAGGCAGGAATTGGCATAAATCGTATTATTATTGTAAAGCCAGCCGAAACAACTGGTTCAGGTATACCAAAAGAAGCGCGCCGTGTTGAAGTAAATATTAGGTAAATCCTTATTTTTGAGTGTTGTAGTTGTTAGTTGTATAAAACGTTAATATATCTCCCTAAATGTATTAAACAAAAAAAGAAGCCTCGGCTTCTTTTTTTGTTTCTAAGCGATGAATACTTTAATCAACCTTAATTACCTTTTAAAAAGCATAAAAACTAATGGAAGTTATAGTAATTTAGTTACATTTGCAGTAGGTTTAAACAATGACAAAACAACAAACCTCCAAAATTACTTCAAATCAGCTTAAATCATCAACATCTCCGTTAGTTGATCGCTTTGGTCGTGAAGTCACCTATGTGCGCTTATCGGCAACCGATCGTTGTGACCTTCGTTGTGTTTACTGCATGTCCGAAGATATGACGTTTGTGCCACGGGCGCAATTGTTAACATTAGAAGAAATGAGTCGTATCGGTAAAGCATTTGTTGATTTAGGAGTGAATAAAATCCGCATAACGGGTGGCGAGCCTTTAACACGTCGAAATATCATTACTGTGTTTGAATCATTAGGTCAGCTTGATTCATTAAAAGATTTAACCATTACCACCAATGCGACCTTACTCGAAAAATACGCCCAACCACTTAAAGATGCAGGTGTAACCCGTATTAATATTAGTCTTGATACCATTCGTGCTGATCGCTTTAAAAAGATTACCCGCACAGGTAAGCTCGAAAGAACCCTAGCTGGGATTGAAGCTGCAGTAGATGTCGGTTTTGAGCGCGTTAAAATTAACAGCGTTATTATGAAAAACTATAATGATGATGAAATTGTAGACTTAGTTGAATTTGTACGCGAACGAAACATGGATATTAGTTTTATCGAAGAAATGCCGATGGGTGTGATTGGTGATCATGATCGTGCCGCAACGTATTATTCCAGCGATGAATTGCTGAGCTATTTACAAAAGCATTATAATTTAATTAAGACGACCGAAAAATCAGGCGGGCCTGCCACTTATTATCGTTTCTCAGACAATGATTTGTCAGATAAGAATAACAATAACAATAACAGCCGTATCGGCTTTATCTCACCCCACAGTCATAATTTTTGTGATGATTGTAACCGTGTACGCGTTACGGCAGAAGGTATGTTGCTACTCTGTTTAGGTCAGGAACATTCCTTGGATTTACGCAAAATTGTCAGAGCGAACCCCACAGATGATGAGGTGTTACGCCAAGCAATTATTGGCTCAATGCAACTCAAACCCAAAGGGCATAATTTTAATATTAATGAACAACCGATTATTATGCGTCACATGAGCGCAACAGGTGGCTAATCGTGACTCTAATTCAGTACCCAATTCAGAATCCTAATTCAGTGTCCATTCATTGAATTGACCGTATAATGGTGGTTTATAAATAATCAAAATTATTCTAATTATAAAAAATGGCTGATTTTCTAAATAATATCTTCGCGTTTCCAACCCTCTTTTATACAGGATTGTTGGGTTTAACCCTACTGTATTGGTTTGCTTCTTTGTTTGGCTTAGCCGATTTTGATTTTGGTGGTGATAGCGCAGAAGGTGTGATCAGCGAAAATATGATGAGTGAAAGCACGGAAATAGACAGTGCAAACCCTAGTTCTGGTTGGATGAGTAAATTTAAGTTAGATGGGATTCCAATCACAATTAGTATTTCATTGATTATTTTTTGTTCGTGGATGATTAGTTTTTTAGTGGTGCATTACTATCAAGACCAAATTGAAGAAGGCTGGGTCAATATTATACTGGGCTTTTGGGTCTTGTTATTAGCACCGGTTATTTCTGCACCGATTGTGGGTACACTATTGTCGCCGTTAAAACCATTATTTAAAAAATTAAAAGAAAGTGCTGAAGGTCGCAAAGCAGGTTCTTTAATAGGACAGCTTGCAACAATTCGTACTAATAAAGTCACCCTAGATTTTGGCGATGCCGATATTGATGTAGAGGGTGCAAGCTTGATATTAAAAGTACGCGCAGAAGAACCCAATATTTTAAAGCGGGGTGATACGGTAGTTATAACGGATTATATTATTGATACTAATACGTATAAAATAAGGCTGAGTTCGTAAACCTGATTATTACTACACTGTATTCCCTCCCCTTAGGAGGGTGTTGTAAAAGTATGTTTTGTAGGTTGGTGCTGAGGAACGAAGCCCAACATGACGTTGATCGTTGGGCTTCGCAAGCTCAGCACCAACCTACAATGGATCTTTTGCCTCTGCTAGGGAGAGGGAGTATTTGGCATTATTATTAAGATTAAACTCAACCACTATGGACTGAAAGTCCATAGTGGTTTTACGAACGACTCAAAGTCGTTACTTTTATAGTGGTGATCATCTTCCCCAGTGGAACTATTTTATGCAACTTGATTGATGAAGACTGAGAGATATTTCAGA
>CAZMWD010000127.1:0-6748 GCA_964569685.1 uncultured Cocleimonas sp.
TGACGATAAAAACGATCTTAAAAACAAGGCAACAAAACTACAATTACAGTTTTTAGCGCAAACGGCTCTTTTAAAATACGATTTTCGGTGCTGTAAACGCTTATTAGGTGTTTCTGAAAAACGCACTCAAAGATTAGTTGATTCGAGTGTAATCCCCGTTGCCTATATTTCTAATGACTTACATTTACATGCAAATACCGCTTATTTGAGCTTATTTGGTCTTGATTCAGCTAATGCATTACGTTCTATATCAGTAAAAGATTTTATCTCAAAACAAGAACATAAGAATTTCGACGGCTTTATTCGTAGTCAATTAAAGCGATCAAAGGGAACACAATCGTTGTTTTTGCAAATGCAAAAGAAAAACGGCGTTCAATTTAGAGCTAATATCCGTGTTATTCCATCGGTCTATAGAAGTAAGCGTTGCTTGCAGTTGTGGGTGAATTCGCTGGATACCCAAATAAAGCCACAAACTGAGGTAGAAAAATTATGGGATGAGCCTCTAGCTGACGAGCAACCCCAACCTTTATTGGATAAAAAAACAGCTAGCAGCTATTTAGGTAGCGGTGTCGTTAGAGGTAGTGAAAAGCAAACAGCATCGTCACGGGCACAGACATCTAACACTATTAATCCTGCTTTAATTTTAAAAGAAATAGTCAATAGAAAGGAAGCACAAATTGTTACCCACGCGTTACTTGATTTAAATAAAACAACGTCACCTCATAACCCGCATTATTTTGCTTCTTTGAAAGTGCCTTATGCGCAGCGAGATGCAGTGGATGGTTTATTGACAAAAGCATCCTACGATGAGATTAAAACCTTGCGTTCACTTTTTTGGGATAAAGTAAAATTAACCCGTATTTTTCAAATTCTGAATAAAAGAAAGTCAAAAAACATTCGTTTATTAGTGCGTGTATCTGAAGCAACACTTAAGAACAAAGCACAAATGATTTGGTTACAAAAATGTTTTGTGAAATTAGGCTCAAAATCAGCTGTGATTGTTTTTATGCTTCCTTCTCGGTTGGATGAATCTTCACAAAAAATAACCGTACAGTTTATTAATACCTTTAAATCCTATGGATGCCAATTTGCATTTGACGATTTTTTTGTAAATTCACAGTCATTAAGTTTGCTTAAACACAGTCAGCCTTATGCACTGCGTTTATATCTTCCATGGTTACAAAAAATAGAAGGTAACCAGCAACGTGAGTTTGATTTGGCGCGCTTAATACGTCAGTTGGAATCAAAAAATATTAGGATTATTGTACCCTGTGGGTTTAGTCAGGAAATGAATAAGCTATTCATACTGTCAGGAGCATCCTTTTGTCAGGAAAAAAGAAATAAAAATGCTTAAAAATTGTACAATAAGCTTATGAAAGTATTTTTTATTTCCAGATACTAATTTAAAACAATCAATTGTCATGCTCAAAAATAAAAATAAAAATAAAAACGTAACGCTGTATTTATTTGTATCAGATGCTTCGGTGTATGCTTGGCAATTTAATATGATAGAGCGTTTATTAACGCAACAAAATATAACAACTATTTGTTGGATTAATAGTGCGAGTAATCATAAAAAAACACTGCTATTTTTATCCCTGCTTTATCGTTTTGATGGATTGTTGTCTCACTGCAAGCTATCAAGCATAGAGAATAAAAGCATTTCACTTTTTACGCATATAAAAAATCTTCAAGTAAACGAATTTTCTTTAGATCACTATTTGCAAACAATAAAAGATAAAACGGATAATTCGGCAATAGTATTGAATACAAGCGATGAAAATCTTACCGATAAAATTTTAAATGAAACACCCTTAAATATCTTTTCAATATTTATTGGCAATAATCCACGTGTAGTAGTGCCTTTGACGGGGATTTTAGAATTTATATCAGGCGATAAAACCATCACCAGTGGCGTGCAGATAGAACGTTCGTCTAATAAAGGAAACCAAATTGTTTTTACTTCAAAAACCAGTATAGAGCCTCCTTCGTTGTGTCGAACACTTGAAACCTGTTTACAAAAAACTGCTGTTTTTTTAGCGAGAACGATAGATAACTCATTAAAAAATGAAGACCTGTTAGATCAGTCGTTTGTAGCGATGACATCTACAACATCATCTGCAACGCCTCCTACAACACATCCTACTACTACAACAGCAATAACCAGACAGCTAAGTCTGGGTCAAAATGCAACACTAGTTTCTCGCTATATTAATCGAGTTTCACGTAGAGTTTTAGACAAAGTGACCATGAAGGAACAGTGGATTTTGTTATTAGGTGCTAACACCGTTGAAAATCAAGAAAATCAACTATTGTCATCATTCACTAAAATAATCCCACCCAAAGAAGAGTTCTGGGCTGATCCATTTATAGTTGAACATGAGAATAAACATTTTCTTTTTTTAGAGGTATTTCCGTATGAACGTGATGTAGGACATCTTAGTTGTATGGAAATCTATGATGACGGGTCTTATTCTGAACCAAAGACTATTCTAGAACGCCCTTATCATTTATCTTTCCCCAATGTCTTTAAACATGAAGGGGTTTATTACATGATTCCTGAGACAGGTGATAATAAAACCATTGAGTTATATGAAGCGGTTTCATTTCCTTATGAATGGAAGTTTAAACATTATCTGATGGAAGACATTAGAGCCTATGATGTTAACCTCGTCTTGCACAATGATTTATGGTGGTTATTTGCCGCTGTTGCAGTCACTAAAGAGTGTCCTACGACCGAAGAGCTCTATGTTTATTATGCCGATAGTCCGATTAGTGAGACGTGGATACCCCATACTAACAACCCCATTGTGTCGGATGCGAGTACGGCTAGACCTGCAGGAAAAATATTTGAAAAAAACGGGGGATTAATTCGACCTTCACAGGATTGTGCGGGTTCTTATGGTGCCGGTATTAATTTTTTGGAAATTCTAACACTTAATAAAACCAGCTATAAAGAAAAGAAAATAAATACACTGAGTGCAGATTGGGATAAACGTTTATCAGGTGTACATACCTTTAATTTTAACTCTAAATATACCGTCAGTGATGCCATTCTTAAACGAGGCAAACGCAGATGAGTTTAAGAATTGAATTAGTTAACAACATTACTGCTTTTAAAACATTGAAGCGTGACTGGAATACTTTGTATGAACACTCTCATCACGGTACTCTTTTTATAAGCTGGGACTGGATGTATACCTGGTGGGAAGTCTATGGAAATGACCCTTGCAGAAAGCTCTATATTTTGTGCGCTTATGAAGATGATCAGTTATTAGGTATAGCTCCTTTTCAAATTGAAAAGAAGTTTCCACTGTCTTTAATTGTCGGACGACAATTACAATTTATTGGTACAGGTGAAGCAGATAATGACAATATTCTAAGTGAATTTGGTGATTTTCTTATCGTCCCTGAAAAGCGTAAAGAGGTGTACGAATTATTTGCTACTTATTTATTAAGTCATAATGATTGGGATTTTGCAGACTTTAATTACTTAGTAAAAGATGCATTTATACTCTCTTTTTTCAAAGGCTGTATGGGGCAGGGAACTGATAAGCACACTTCGTTTCAAGGACAAATTTTGGTATCGGGTGTTCGTTATACAATTCCGCGAGTTGATTCATTTGATGATTATCATCAAACCCTTAGTAAGCGCTGGGCTAAAATGTTTACCAAGAAATACAGAAAATTAGAACGTGATGGTGATATTAAAATATTACAAACTGAATCTATAAAAACGGTTGAGGCTGATTTAGCGTTATTAGCCGATATGCATCGTTCTCGATGGACACAACGCACCGATCAATTGATTTTTGATTCAGAACAGTTTTATGAATTCCATAGCAAAATATTAAATCGTCTTGTGCCACAGGGGAAGGCATACATAAGAACGTTAACATTAAATAATAAACCCTTGGCTGCTTATTATGCTTTTACAGATAAATCACACGTTCATTATTATCAAAGTGGTTTTTATGCTGAAAAAGCCAACCTTTATTCACCTTTATTTTTATTAATATGTAAAGAAATAGGGCTGGCAAACGAGCAGGGTAAACTGTTTGATTTTATGTTTAGTGAGCCAAAATCCTATAAAGAAACACAGTATGCCGCGAAGACTGAAGCGCTTTATCGCTTAATATTGGCTCATAAGAGTTATCGTTTAATAGTATTTAATGGTTTAAGAAAATTAAAATGTCACTATGAAAAGATGTACAACTTTATTGACTCTCTGCAAAAAAAGAAGAAATCATAATGAATAAGAAACTACATATAGCACACGTTATTGAGCCCATGGAGCATGGTGTATTTGTCTGGGTGGTTGATATGGCAAATCGCTTAGTACAAGATGGCTATGATGTCAGTGTCTTACATTCAATCAGAAAAGAAACCCCTGAAAATTGGCGCGCGCTATTTGATCCACAGGTTAATTTGATCCATGTGCAAATGACACGTTCTATTTCACCTGTAAAGGATATAAAAGCCTTAGCAAAATTAACCCGAGAGTTGAATAAAATTAAGCCTGATATTATCCATACGCATTCTTCTAAAGGTGGGTTTCTAGCGAGAGTTTCTGGATTTTTGTTGCGCAAGAATAACCGTTTACTCTACACATCGCATGCAATTCACTATCCATTAATCGAAAAACCATTGAAGCGTAAATTGTATAAATACCTTGAACATGTTGGTTACTGGTTAGGCGGTACGATTGTTGCCTGTGGTAAAGAAGAACACGGCATTATCCTAAAAGAAATCACTTATGGAAATACGAAACGATTAATGCGAATTAGTAATGGTATTGATATTAACCAAGTACTCCCAAAAGATTACAATGTGAAAAATGAAAAAATTAAAATTGGAGTCGTCGGGCGAATTTCAATGCAAAAAGCACCACAGGTATTTGCTAATATTGTACGCGATGTGTTATCACGCAGAGATGATGTTGAATTTATTTGGATCGGTGGTGGTGAGGAGGAAGATGTTGCCATGCTTGAATCTGCAGGGGTTAATGTAACCGGCATGTTAGATCGTGATGTGGCTTTAAAAGAGTTAAGCTCATTGGATATTTTCTTACAAACCTCTGCCTACGAAGGTTTATCGTTAGCCTTGCTGGAAGCTCAAGCAGCAGGAATACCTGCTGTAGTGACTAAAATACCCGGTAATGATGAAGTGGTTCAACATGGCAAAACAGGGTTTGTTGGGGTTTCGGAAGTACCCTTAACAAAGCATCTTGAAGAATTGATAGATTCTACCGAGAAGCGTTTTGAAATGGGGGTGAATGCAAAACAATATACTGAAGAAAACTTTTCATTACCTGCAATGGCTGATCAATATAAAGCTAAATATCAAGCGATAGCAGGTACTTAATTTTTATTGATTAGAGGTCTCTTGATCAGGGTCTCCTTAATTTAGATTGAACTGTAGGTAGTACAGAAGGAATAATTAAGAAGCAAGCTTCAATTCATTCCCTAACTTTTGACCCTGTAGATCTGTAATGATAGGTGACTCATCAGCGGTATTTTCATCTGAATAATATTCCCGTTCAAATGATGTGAATTTAAAATCAGTAAATAAACGTCTCAATTTAGGCTCAACCGTTTTACGATTGATAAACTGTGTTAAACGCCACTTTAAGGGAATATCAAATTTACCCATCACGTCCGCACGTTCATCTGTATCAACTTCATATGGGTGCATGTAAAACACCGCATTCTTATGGTTAAGCTGGCCTGTTAATTTTTTTGTTGCAACGTAAGGTAATAATCGGAAGTAACCGCCACCAAAGAACGGCATTTTAGTTTTGCCAATCTTTACATAACTTAAATAGTGTTCATGTATATTGTATTCATTGAATATTTTGAGTGAATATTCACGTTCAATACCGTATTTAATGACTTTCATTGGAAATAAAGAAGAATCGTATTTTAAACCATTTGCAGCAAGTGCTTCACAGTACCACTCAAATAAATATTCACGGATTGAAAAATTAGGGGCTCGAAAGCCAATGACCTTTGTACCCGATGCGTCTTCTAGTAATTTAACGGAGTAATCGACATCTTGTCTTACTTCTTCTGGCGTGAGAGCATGAATATTCTTATGATCAAAACCATGTGATGCGACTTCATGCCCCGCATCAGCGATACGGCGGATTAGTTCGGGGTGTTTCTTAGCGACATTGCCTAAAATAAAGAAGGTACCTTTTTGATCGTACTCTTCCAATAAGTCCATTACCTTAAGGGTGTTATCTCGCACGCGGTTTGTAACAGGGTTGGAATTATCAAGAACCGATTGTGACCAATCTTCTACATCAATGGTAAATATCATTTTAAGCTTTTTCCGTATATTTTTATTATGTTTATCGCTAACTCAGTCCTAATGGATTCTACCTCTGATTATGGTTAAAGTCTTTAATTAAGGTTTAGAACGTGGAATAGTGACGATAAGTGGTTTATTTCTTGATCATGCCAATTGCCTTCTGTATTCTTCGCGCTTGATTGAATAATCATGGAGACCTCAGCATAACTCAGTGGCGAAAGAAAAATGGATAAAATCATTCTGATTGAGGCGTGAATTGCAGGTAATAGCGGGCTATTGCCAAAATTCACAACGAAAAGCAGGATGATTTTAGCCGTTTTTACTCGTCACCTGAGTTATGCTGAGGTCTCCATATTTAATTAACCCCCTTTTTAATCTTTTGTCGGGATGTAGCGCAGTCTGGTAGCGCACCACACTGGGGGTGTGGTGGTCGTCA
>CAZMWD010000128.1:0-3902 GCA_964569685.1 uncultured Cocleimonas sp.
TTTGGTTTTAGCGAGCCCTCATTTTAAATCTGCACGACAAATGCAAAAATTTCTAAGCTATATTGTTCACCAAACCTTAGCGAACAAAGAAAAGCAACTATCACAATATACTATTGCAGTTAAGGGTTTAGGACTCTCTACCGATTTTAACTCTGACGATAATCCCCTCATAAGAGTCATTGCCGGGCGTGTTCGTAAACGGCTCGATAGTTACTACAATAAAGAAGGCTTAAATGATCCGCTACTTATAACAATAAACAAAGGAAGCTACACGCCTCTTTTTACTAAAATAAAGCACTCTCTTGCCTCAAAGGAAGAAAATGAAATATCCTGCGGCCCTAAATTAGCCTTGGTATGCTTTTCTGATAAAACGCAAAATAACATCAGTAATCGACTGCTGTTTCAAATAACAGACACACTCGCAAAAGAATTTAGCCTTTTTTTATTTTCACGATTAGTGGTTTCTATTCCACACGCAGATAAAAGCGAATCCAGTAATGTAGAACAACAAATGAAGGATAAACACAATGCTGATTTCACTTTAGTATTGTATATGCACCAACTCCCCGATGAACAATATGAATTACTCTACCGTTTATTTAGCACCGACTCTGAAGAAGTATTATGGTCCGAAAGTTTTATGATTGATGGTAATAAACCCATTAAAGAACAGCCCCGTGTTTTAAAAAAAGTACTTTCAACCATTATTGATTTGCAACAAGGTCTGTTGCATCTTAATTGGGCGCGTAATTTATTAAAAGACCCAAAAAATATCCCGAAGAAACATCAAGTGTTAGCTTATTACCAGCACCAGTCCGAACACTTTACGCGAGACTCATTTAGCAAATCGGTAAAAGCGTGTGAAGAAATGTTAAACAACAATGCTGAGGATTTAATTGCCAACGTTGTTTATGCCGATTATTGTCGTCAAGAGTACGTTTATGGTTACGGTATTATTAATTCTCCCCTAGACAAAGGTCTAGTCTGCGCAGAAAAAGCCACTTTTTTAAAACCCAACTCCCACGAAGCACGCTATGTACTAGGACAAATTCTATTTAACAGGAATGAAAAAGAATTAGCCTTGGTAGAATTCAATACCGCCAGAAACATCAGCACGTATCACTCCATCATCACCTTTGGCATCGGCTACCATCTCTGTATTATGGATAGATGGGATGAAGGCATGCCTTTAGTTGAAGAAGCGATAAACGCAAGCCATGCATATCCTGATTGGTATCATATGGTGTCATTCCTAAACGAATATCGGCAGAAAAATTATAATAAGGCATTAGAAAATGCTAAGCGCATTATCACACCCGGTATATTTTGGGGAGCGCTCACAAAAGCTGTGTGCTATGGACAGCTCGGTGAAACTGCTAATGCAAAAAAGGAGATCAATGAGCTATTAAAGCGATTCCCCAATTTTAAAACCAAAGGAAAGCCATTATTAGAACGTTTTTTAGGATATGAAAAACTACTTAACGATGTTTGGGAAGGAATTATAAAAGCAGGACTAAAATAATACCTAACCTAAAACACTTCTGGACACCAGTAACAATTATTATGTTACGGTTACAAATTAACTATAAATAGATCATAATATCCTGTATAAATAAGTGTAATCACATAAAACATAATTGATAATGAGCGATTCACCTGTAGTCACTAACAATGACGATCAATTGGTAGAACACCAATTGGCGCAAATTTTGGCGAGCCCTTATTTTAAATCTGCCCAACAAATGCAGAAGTTCCTAAAGTACGTCGTTAGAAAAACACTCGCAAACCAAGAAAAACAACTTAAACAATACACTATTGCAGTTGAAGGTTTATCACTTCCAACTGATTTTGATTCAGATAACAACCCCTTAATTCGTATTATTGCGGGTCGTGTGCGTGAACGACTGGATAAATACTACAAAAAAGAAGGCTTGGATGACCCACTCGTCATCTCAATTACCAAAGGGAGCTATATTCCCGGTTTTCATAAAAAAGGACGCACACTCGTTTCTGAAAAAGTGACAGAGGGTATATCCACCGGTCCTAAATTAGCATTAATCTGTTTTTCTGATAAAACCCAAAACAAAACCAGTAACCGCTTACTTTTGCAAATAACCGATATACTCGCAAAAGAGCTTAGCCACTTTTTATTTACGCGACTCATTGTTGCAATTCCCTATGCAGATAAAAGCGAATCAGGAAAATCTGCGATGAAAGAAAAGTTTGATGCAGACTATGTACTCTCGCTTTACATCCATCAACTACCCGACAATAAATATGAATTACTCTATCGACTACTCAGTACTGATCCTGAAGAAGTTTTATGGTCTGAGAGTTATGAACTAGATAATACAATAGCCATTAATAAGCAATTTACTATCCTTGCAAAAATAATAGCAACTATTGCTGACCTTCAACAAGGAATCTTATTTATACACTGGTCGCGAAGATTATTAGAAAATGAAAAAACAATCCCAAAGCATTACCAAGCGCTTGTTTATTACAGACATTACTCTGATTACCTTGACCGAGCTACTTTTGCCAAAGGAGTAGAAATAGTAAAACAAGCTTTAGAAAGAAGCACCAATGATGTGGTGGCAAATATAATTTATGCTGATTATTGCCGACGTGAGTATGTTTATGATTATGGCGTCATCGAATCTCCGCTCGTTGTAGGCAAACAATGCGCAGAAACAGCAGTCAGCTTAAAAGCCAACTCGCATGAGGCTCATTATGTAATGGGACAAATTCTATTTTGTCTTAAAGAATGGGATTCGTGTCTAGATGAATTTGATCTGGCTAGAAATATAAGTAAATACCATACCAGCATTGAATATGGCGCAGGTTTTCATATATGTTTAACAGGCCAATGGGAAAAAGGCATGGCGCTTGTCAATAGAGCAATGTCTCTTTCTAGCTCATACCCCACCTGGTTTCATTTAATTCCGTCCCTAAATTTTTACCGACAAGGCAGGTTTGAAGACGCGTTATTTGAAGCTAAAAAAATTCTTTCTAAAAGCCTCTTGCATGGGCCACTAGCACGTTGCGTTTCCTATGCTCAATTAGGCAAAAAAGAAAAAGCACACGTTGAATTAGAAGAAGTTATCAAACGTTACCCGCCTTTCATGACTAACGGTAAACAGATGTTAATGAAATTTTTTGGTAACGAAGAACTGACTGAAAAAGTATGGGATGGCGTTCTTAAAGCGAAATAGCTAAGGGATGAGGAAATAATAACTTGAGCAATATAAGGCAGGATTTTTGTCCCAGATTGAGTGTTCTCAATAGGCGCATAGTCACTCTACGCAACTATTTGAGAAGCACTCAATCTGGGACAAAAAGACACGTTAGATTAGATTAGATTTGTTTAATTTATTATTTCTTCATCCCTAAGCGGTAGAGCGCACTAAATCAAAGGCTTTTTCAAATTTTGCTCCATATCCCAGCTCTCTAACCAGCCGACTAAATGCCTTGATACTGGATTCATCAGGAATAACGCCTCTATTATCCTTAATTAAGGCAAACTCTCTTAACACCTCAATTTGGAAAAGGGCTTCTTCTGCGCCCGCCGCATTCATACCATAACGCAACTGTATAAAATAAATGCGTATCATTGTTTCTGCTGAAACAGGGTTTCTGCCCACACTAAAGGTGAGATAGTGTGGCTCTATATGGCTCAGCAAGTCATCCCAGCTTATTTCTACTTCTATTTCTTGTAACTGTTTTAAACGGTATTTTGCACCGCTCGTATTATCTTCGGGATGAACCAATAGTGTATTTAACATGATCTGCACCTTATAAATATCTAAATTAATTATTGTTGTTTTTTAAGATATGCTTATCATAAGCACTTATAAGGAACATATTAAGTTACAGACAGTAACGTTACCGTAACTTAAAGG
>CAZMWD010000128.1:4002-6721 GCA_964569685.1 uncultured Cocleimonas sp.
TTAATCGCAATGAATTCAAGATAACCAATAACGAACTTAATGACATTCCAATCGCTGCCATCCACGGTGTAATCCATCCTATTACCGCTGCTGGGATTACAATTACATTATAAGCTATCGCCCATCCTAAGTTTTGTCGGATAGTTTGTCGCGTTTTGCGCATTAATTGAAATGCTTTACCCAAGGTCGTGAAATCTTTGTTCAGCAAAATCAAGTCGCTATTACTTTTGGCTAAATCAGTCGCATCAACGAAGGTTAGAGATATATCTGACATTGCCAATGTTGGCGCATCATTAATACCATCACCTAACATCATTATTTTTTGACCTTCCCTTTCCTGAGATAGACGAATCCACTGGAGTTTATCTTGAGGTGATAAGCCACCGTACGCTTCTTTAATTCCGAGCTGTTTTGCGACAGCTGTTACACTTTGCTGATGATCACCACTTAGTATCACTTTACGACTTATGCCTAGCTCATCTGCTTGTTTGATAAATGACATTATGCCTTTGCGAAGTGGATCGACAATACAAAATAGGGCTTTTACGCCTGTTGTATTACTCAAATAAAGTACGCTATAACCTCTATTGCGCCATTCGTTTATTTCGTGTAAAACATTATTTGATAGTGTTAATTCCTTTAAATTAATAAAAATATCATTACCTAATCGCCATGTTTCATTTTCAATTAATGCTTCTACACCCAGAGCCGAGTATTGTTTTATCTTTTTTGGTTTTTTAATTTGGTTTAATAATTGTTTCTCTGTTGCTAGCGAAACAATCGCTTGAGCAAACGGATGTTGAGAACCTTGCTCCATACTGGCCGCTAACGACAAATAATAATTTTCATCCTTTGCTTCTGTATCATGCTCCACTACTTTAATTGCTTTTACGATAGGCGAACCCGCTGTTAATGTGCCCGTTTTATCAAACACAAGGGTATCAATATGGCTTAATTTCTCTATAGATGACATACGAACTGCTAACACATGAAAACGATTCAAACCCGCCGCACCTAAGGATAAAGCAACGGGAGCTGCCAAAGCCAAGGCGCAAGGACAGGTCACTATCAAGACAGAAATAGCATGGCTTAATGCGCTTGAGCTTCCATCAAACCAAAACCAGAATAAAAATGTTGCGCTCGCAATAAATAAAATAACGGCTACAAATTTACCGGCTACCTTTTCAGCCAGATCAATATAGTAAGGTCGATAACTCACGCTTTTCTGAGTTAACTGATTGAGCTCATTAAGGGTTGAATCAGATTTTGTAGAATGCACTTCAACTTCGATTACTTGCTCTACATTAATCGAGCCACCTAAAACCGTATCTCCTTTCACTCGGTTAACAGGCAAAGATTCTCCGGTTAATAATGATTCATCAAAACTACTACTTGATGACAATAATATGCCATCGACCGGTAATGTTTCTCCAGGAGAAACTTGAATCTTATCCCCCTTTTCCAGCTCGATCACAGGCACATCTTGAACAACGCCCTGCTTATTTTTATTGCTGTTCAACAACTTTGCAGTTTGCGGGATAATTTTTGCAGAACGATCTAATAATGCTGTTGCGCTAATACGTGCGCGTAATTCAATATAACGCGCAATTAACAAGAAAATGACAAACATGGCAATCGATTCAAAATACACATCACCTTCACCACGAATAGTACTGTATAAACTGCCTAGCCACGCAACTGAAAGCCCGATAACAACAGGCACATCCATACCCAATGTTTTATTTTTTAAATCCCGCCATGCGTTTCTAAAAAACAATTGCCCCGGATAGGCAAGCAGTAAAAAGGTAGATATTACATTGACCCAGTAAGATATTTTCATCCATAAAGGCAACTCCCCGTTTTCATCGGGCGTACCCATGACATAACCACTAATTGAAGATTGCATCACCGCCATGCCTAAGATGATGGCAAAAATAATACGCTGAACACTGCGTTGTTTTTGTTCTTTATTTAATGATTCGCGCTGAGTAGGGTCAAAAGGGTGAGCGGTGTAGCCAATATTGGTGATCGCTGTTAGGATTTCACTTAGCTTTATTTTATCGGGGTTCCAACGAACTCTTGCTTGCTGACCCGTGTAATCTATTTGCACATCCAGTATGCCATCAAGGGAGCGCAAGGTTCTTTCATTAAGCCACATGCATGCTGCACAACGAATTTCTTCTAAAATAAGCCACGCTTCTTTCCATTCGCCTTTATCATCTGAGCGTACAAACTCGCGTTGGATTTCTTCGTTATCGTACAGTTTTAACTTATCGAGTAGTTCTGGCAATGCCTTGGCATCAACGGTGCGTGAATTTCCTTCGCGGTGTTGATAATAATCTGCATTTCCTGAGGCAATAATTGCATCGCACACCGCTTTACAGCCACGACAACAAAAGCCTTGTAACAGACCATTAATATCAAGCGTGGGGGGGGCTTTTTCAACGACTGGCAAGCCACAATGGAAACAAGTGTCTTCTGGCATTTACCGCTTACTCTATTAATAAAAAAAGCCCTCCTGATAATAAAACAGGAGGGCTTAAGTTTAACCTGAATCAGGTAACAAAAAATTATTTTGTAGGAGCTTCTGGAGCAGTCGGCGCCGTGGGCTCAGTTGGCGCACTAGGCGCACTAGGCTTATCACTTGCACTCTCTTCTTCATCTTCATCGGATTCAACAACCAATAATTTAGTCCCCGTGCCAATAGAGGCATAGTAAT
>CAZMWD010000129.1:0-6685 GCA_964569685.1 uncultured Cocleimonas sp.
AGCACTATTCTACTGCGTTCATAAACCAAAGTAGACTTTCATCACGGGGATAATATCATCTCGCCATAAAAAACCAATCAAGCCAGCTAGTGCCAACCATGGGCCAAAAGGAATCGGCTGACTGTCTTTCTTACGTTGGATAATCATCCATAAAATACCTAAGACCGCACCGAGCAGAGAGGCTACAAAAATAGTAAACGGTAATATTTGCCAGCCACCCCAAGCACCAATTGCGGCGAGAATTTTGAAATCCCCGTAGCCCATGCCTTCTTTTCCGGTAATTAAGCGGAAGACATGATAAAGACTCCAGAGTGATAAATAGCCGATTATTGCGCCTAATACGCTACTTTGTAAATCTACAAATAAGTAGTGATAATTTACCGCAATACCAATCCACATGAGTGGTAGCGTCATATTATCAGGCAGTAGCATCGTTTTGGCATCAATCAATGCTAATGTGATCAATGACCAAGTAAGGAATAGGGCAGCAAGTGTTTGCCAGCCAAAGCCTACTTTCCATGCAACAAAGACCGACAGTAGAGCGGTGCCTATTTCAAGAAGAGGATACTGTGCTGAAATACCTGTTTTACACGAAGAACATTTTCCTCCTAAAAATAGATAGCTTAAAACAGGTACATTTTCTATTGCTGTGATCGTATGACCACAATGAGGGCATTGGGAACGAGGCACAAAGAGATTGAATTTTTCTTTAGGTTTAGAGTTTTCTTCTTCACCCCCAAATAACGCTTCGCATTCTTCGCGCCATTCCTTATTTAGCATGATGGGGATACGGTAGATGGCAGCATTTAAGAAGCTACCAATAATGAGTGAGAAAAAACCGACGAATATCAAAAATGCGGTGGTATTTTCCCTTAATAAGTTGATCAATTCCATTTTGCTCATTTCCCCAGATGAATAAAACCAACAAGGCTTCAATAATATGAAGCCTTGTTGCTACTTTATTGGTCGTAACTGTTTAACCAACAACCGCGCCCAATTTAAAGATTGGTAAGTACATGGCAATGACTAAGCCACCTACGAGAACACCAAGAACCCCCATAATAATAGGCTCGATCTGCTTAGATAAAGTATCAACTAAGTCATCAACTTGTTCTTCAAAGTAATCAGCCACTTTATTTAACATCTCTTCTAGACTACCCGCTTCTTCACCAATTTTAGTCATTTGCACAACCATACTGGGGAATTGCTGCGTCGTCAGCATTGCTACGTGTAATTGTACACCTTTGGAAGCATCTTCTTTCATTTGTAAAGTAGCTTCTTCATAGACTTTATTACCTGTTGCGCCGGCAACAGCATCCATTGAATCGACTAGCGGAACACCTGCAGCAAACATGGTCGCTAAGGTACGTGCAAATCGAGCGACGGCAGATTTATTAATGATGACACCCATAACCGGCATTTTTAAAACAGCGGCATCAACAAAGCGATTAAATTTAGGTGAGCGTCGACGACCTTGTACAAAGGCAACACCTGCAATGATAGATATTAATACGGGTTGCCACCACGATGCTTGAAGCCATTCAGATAGACTAATTACCCATAAAGTGAAGGCGGGTAAATCAGCACCAAAGCCTTCGAAAATATCTTTAAATTGTGGAATTACCCAAATTAGCATGATACTAGAAACGATAATAGCAGCAAGAATAACCATGATTGGATACATCATTGCCTTTTTTACTTTGGCTTTCATGGATTCGGTTTTTTCTTTGTAAGTTGCTACCTTATCCAGCATTTCTTCGAGTGTACCCGCTTGCTCACCCGCGCGGATCAGGTTAACAAATAGATCGTCAAAATATTTAGGATGTTTACTAAGAGCAGTGGCAAGATCACTTCCCCCTTCAATTTCTTTGGTGACACTCTTAACCAATGTCTGCATGGCAGGTTTTTCATGTCCGGCACTAATTAATTCAAGTGACTGAAGCATGGGAACACCGGCGCGCATCATGGTCGTTAGCTGTCTAGCAAACTGTGCAATATCAGCTGATTTTAATGCTTTACCACCGAGGCCTTTACGTTTTTTACTGATTCTTTTTGGTGTAATACCTTGTCTTCGTAAAGCGGCGCGTAGAAAATTCTCATTGATTGCTTGGTTTTCACCACGAATTTTAACGCCTGACTTATTGATGCCTTCCCATAAAAAGATTGGAAGTTCTTTTTCGGCTGTTTTATTTTTATATGTTGCTGATGCCATTGGTTTTTACCTATTATTTTTAGTCTTTGGTGACACGTTCTAGTTCAGCAAGTGAAGTTACACCTTCACGTACTTTATTTAATCCAGATTGTCTTAAGTCGTTGATACCTTCTACTTGTGCCTGTTTAGCAAGATCCATCGAGTTGCCATCTTCCATAACAATGGTTGCCATTGTTTCCGAGATTGGCATAACTTGATAAATACCGACTCGTCCTTTATAACCATTAGAGCAATCACTACATCCAATGGGTTCAAATATTTTTAATGAGCCAGATTCTATCTCTTCTTCTTTAAACCCAAGCTGAATCAATGCCTTGCTTGGAATATCCGTTGCGGGTGATTTACAACTTTTACATAAGCGACGTGCAAGACGTTGTGCCACAATTAAATGTACGGAAGAGGCAATATTAAACGGTGGCACGCCCATATTACTTAATCGAGTTAAGGTTTCTGGAGCGCTGTTCGTGTGTAAGGTTGATAATACAAGGTGACCCGTTTGAGCAGCTTTGATCGAAATCTCAGCTGTTTCAAGGTCACGAATCTCACCTACCATGATAATGTCAGGATCTTGTCGTAAAAAGGACCTAAGTGCCGCTGCAAAGGTGAGCCCTACTTTATCATTAATATTAACCTGATTGATGCCAGGTACTTGAATTTCTGCGGGGTCTTCTGCGGTAGAAATATTCTTTTCTGATGTATTAAGAATGTTTAAACCTGCATAGAGCGTGACGGTTTTACCCGAGCCAGTAGGACCTGTAACCAAAATCATGCCATCTGGTTTTGAAAGCGCATCCAGTAAGTCGGTTCTTTGTCTTTCCTCAAAACCTAAGTTATCAACACCTAAGGCAGCGGTATCAGAATCCAATATACGCATAACGATTTTTTCGCCATACAGTGTCGGTAATATACTGACACGAAAATCAATGTGGCGATCATCACCTACTTTAAAGTGAATACGCCCATCTTGCGGTTTACGACGCTCGGAACTGTTTAGCTGTGACATTACCTTAATACGTGATGTCATTTTTCGAGAAATAATTTTGGGCGGCATACTCACCACTTGTAAGATACCGTCAATGCGGTAACGTACGCGTAATATTTTTTCATAAGGCTCAATATGAATATCCGAAACGCCTTTTTGAATTGCATGGCTTAATAATTCATTTACAAATTGTGTTACATCGACACCAGAGTCATCTTCTGAATCTTCTTCTTCCTTTTCAAGATCATCGGTTTCGATAACCAAGTCCATCGCCTGAGTATCAGATGAAATGGACATGCCAGAGGCTACGGCATCACTGCCTGCATTGCCATAAATAAGATTTTGTAATTTTGAATATTCGACTATGACGGGTTCTGGTACTAACTCTGTAGCAAATTTAACGTCGCCTAAATTAGATAAGTAAGAAGGGTCTGCAACGGCAACAACCAGTGCCTTACCAATTTTAAAGAGCGGGTATAATTGTAATTTTTTTAAGTGATCTAAGGTGAGTAGCTCGTGTACTTCCGGTGTGATTTCAATCGCATCTAGATCAACAAAACTTAAACCGTATTCAACACTATTCAGCAGAGCAGCATCTACTTCGCTGATCAGCTGTTTCTGTACTAAATGTGTAGTGATGGGTTTTTTTCGTTCTTGTGCCTGATGGTAGGCTTTTTCAGCAATTTTAGGCGTAAGTTTACCATCAGCAACTAATTGCTTAAGTATTTGGGGGATGAATTTGTTTTTAACTTCGGGCATCTTTATTATTATCTATATTTAAGTTTATTATTATTTGAGTGATTCCATGATGCAAACTTCATTGTACGTGCAGTTTCTTATATATCAAAACCCAATAAGATAATCGGTAGTATTTATAGTGGGTATATTGAATTTATTTAATTACACATTATAGTAAAACCATATAAATGGAGTATTAAAATGAAAACGTATATGTGTTTAACCTGTGGTTGGATTTATGAAGAAGAAAAAGGCTGGCCCGATGATGGTATTGCGCCCGGAACAAAGTGGGAAGATATTCCTGATGATTGGAAATGCCCTGATTGCGATGTCGGTAAAGCAGACTTTGAGATGATGGAGGTGTAGAAATAACCAACAATGCTGAGGTCTCATTTAGTTAAAACTACATTCGCCTTTAAAAATAAAGTTATGCTATAATAAAACAAAAAGGAAACAAGGGCTAGGGGCTAAAAATGAGGATTATTGGGATAGATCCCGGTTCACGTATCACGGGCATTGGTATTATAGAAAGCGATGGTCGCCATAGTCGGCATATTTTTAGCACTTGTATACGCTTGGGTAATGCCAGCTTTCCTGATCGTTTAGGGAAAATATATCAAGATATAGAGTTAATAATTAAAAAATACCAACCTCAACAAATGGCAATCGAAGATGTGTTTTTATCCAAAAATCCATCGTCAGCTTTAAAGCTGGGGCAGGCACGTGGCGCTGCTATTTGCGCTACTGTCATGCAAAATATTCCCGTATTTGAATACAGTGCCCGCGAAGTTAAACAAGCCGTTGTTGGCAAAGGTAGTGCCGATAAATTACAAGTGCAGCATATGGTAAAGCTATTACTTAACCTTCAAGGAAAGATACAAGAAGATACCGCTGATGGGCTTGCGATTGCACTAAGTCATGCGCATGTGGGTGCAACTAAAGTACGTTTGCAAGAAGCGTTAGCAAAGCAACAATAAAATAATGAAACAATTATAAATAAAGGCAAATATGATAGGACGACTGAGTGGTACATTGCTTCATAAACAAGCGCCAGAGCTGTTATTGGATGTGGCTGGTGTAGGTTATGAATTATTAGCATCCATGACTACCTTTATTGACCTGCCCGAAATTGATAACAAAGTAACATTGTTTACACACTTAATTGTTCGTGAGGATGCCCATACCCTTTATGCGTTTAGTTCAGAAAAAGAACGCGCCTTATTTAGAATATTATTAAAAGTAAACGGTGTTGGGCCTAAAATGGCACTGGCAATTGTATCGGGAATGACCGCAAATGAATTTGCACAACGTATTCATGCGAATGATGTGGCAGGCTTAACCCGTTTGCCGGGTGTCGGTAAAAAAACAGCGGAACGCTTGATTATTGAAATGCGTGATCGGCTTCCTGAGCCTAGCGAGGGATTAGATGATACAGGGCAAGCAACACTTGTGCCGAGAAACCTTGAAGAAGAAGCGGTTGGAGCCTTATTAGCGTTGGGTTACAAGCCCGCACAGGCAAGTAAAATGATTGCCTCGTTTTCAGGTGATAATTTATCGGTGGAAGAAATAGTACGCAACGCTTTAAAAGCGAGCCTTAAATGAACGATCAAGACATCGATCAAGAGACAGGTCGTATTATTTCGCCAGTCGCAGGGCTTGATGAAGAAATTAGTGAGATAGAAGAACAAATACGCCCTAAATACTTGTGCGATTATGTTGGGCAACCCGCCGTGCGCGAGCAAATGGAAATATTTATTCCTGCAGCAAAAGCGCGTGGTGACGCACTTGATCATGTGCTTATTTTTGGCCCTCCGGGTTTAGGTAAAACCACACTATCCCATATCATCGCGAATGAGCTTGGAGCTAATTTACGTCATACTTCTGGGCCGGTATTAGAAAAGGCAGGTGATCTTGCGGCACTGTTAACCAATCTTGAGTCTCACGACGTTCTATTTATTGATGAGATTCATCGTTTAAGCCCTGTAATCGAAGAAATTCTATATCCAGCAATGGAAGATTTTCAATTGGATATTATGATTGGTGAAGGACCTTCTGCTCGCTCTATAAAACTGGATCTTCCTCCCTTTACATTAGTGGGTGCGACAACTCGCGCGGGCTTATTGACATCACCCTTACGTGATCGTTTTGGTATTGTGCAACGTTTAGAATTTTACAATGTAGATGATCTTACCCATATCGTTGAGCGAGCCGCAGGTATTATTCGTGTCGAAATTGACAATAAAGGAGCAAAAGAAATTGCCCGCCGTTCACGTGGAACGCCCCGTATTGCCAATCGCTTATTACGCCGTGTGAGAGATTATGCGCAAGTAAAAGCCGATGGAATAATAACCAAAACTATCGCCGATAGCGCCTTGAATATGTTGAATGTTGATGAACGAGGCTTTGATCACATGGATCGCCGTGTACTGTTGGCAATCATGGAAAAGTTTGATGGTGGCCCCGTGGGCGTTGAAAGTGTGGCAGCTGCTATTGGTGAGGAGCGAGGCACCATCGAAGATGTTATCGAGCCTTATTTAATTCAACAAGGTTTTTTAATGCGTACTCCGCGTGGGCGTATTGCTACCCGCCATGCATGGCAATATTTTGGGTTAAAACAACCAAAAAAGACAGATTTTATTGAGTAATCTACCCCTTGTCGGTTAAATTTTATTACGGCTCCTTTTTTGGTTAGAATTGTTAAGGAGGTCCTGATTAAGTCCCATAAATTCTGGCAACGCCAAGTTTCCAAGTTC
>CAZMWD010000130.1:0-2562 GCA_964569685.1 uncultured Cocleimonas sp.
CTTCTCGACATCATTTCTTGTAAAGAAATATCATCTAAAAAACTTTGAATTCTATTACTCAAATCCATCCATAAATTATGAGTCAAACAACGCTTGTTCGTTTCATGACAACCACCCGCAGCATTACCACAATTTGTCACATCCAAATTTTCATCTACTGCCATAATAATATTTGAAATAGCAATATCATCGGGGTCACGGCTTAAACTATAGCCTCCACCTGGTCCGCGCATACTATTCACTAAACCTTGTTTGCGTAGTTTAGAAAAAAGCTGTTCAAGATATGAAAGGGATATATTCTGACGCTCAGATATTTCTGCCAAAGACACAGGGCCCTTGTTGCTATGTAGCGACAAGTCTAGCATCGCGGTTACAGCATAACGTCCTTTTGTTGTCAGTTTCATTGGGTCACTCTTGGGTTTGAGAGTATCATTTAGCGGGATACTAGAATACTTGATAAAGACAGTCAAGTATTACCACAGTCTGTGTTCTTATTATTTGTGTCCTACTATTCATTCTATTTTTTGTTTAGATTTATGTTCAAAAGTCCCTTGTGCTTCCTTATCTATCTACTTATGTGTAAGATTTAGTCCTCAATAAATTAATAAGAGAAAACCAATGGGCAGAGCTTACCAAAACCGCAAAGAATCAATGGCAAAAACGTCCGATATGAAGGCCAAGGTTTACAGTAAATACGGTCGTGAAATTTATGTTTGCGCAAAAGCGGGTGGCTTTGACCCCGATGGAAATCTTGCACTGCGTAGCCTGATTGATCGCGCTAAGAAAGATCAAGTACCCGCTCATGTCATTGATAAAGCCATCGACAAAGCTCAAGGTGGTGGCGGTGAAGACTTCTCCCCTGCGCTTTACGAAGGCTTTGGTCCAGGGGGTTGTATGGTATTAGTTGAATGTTTAACCGACAACCCTAATCGTACCTTTGGTGATGTGCGTTTGTGTTTTACTAAAGCAAAATCAAAACTTGGCACACCCGGCACGGTCAAACATTTATTTGATCATGCCGCTATTTTTGTATTTAAAGGTGATGATGAAGATGCCGCGCTCGAAGCCTTAATGGAAGCCGATGTTGATGTCAGCGATATTGAAAGTGAAGAGGGCATAATTACCGTATTTGCACCCAATACCGAATATGGAAAAGCACATAAAGCATTGGTCGATACCTTTGATGGGATTGAATTTGAAGTAGATGAAATTCAATATCTTGCGCAAAATACTACACCGCTGACAGGTGATGAAAATATCGAACAATTTGAAAAGCTATTAGATTTATTGAATGATAATGATGATGTGCAGAATGTTTATCATAGTGTTGAAATGTAGGCTCTCTTCTCCACTTTTTTCTAAAGCCTTACGACTGATTCTTGAGAGTGTATTATAGTTAGTTAGTTAGTTTAATTGATTATTGTATGTATTTCATGTATTATATGTATTATGCATAACTATTTAACACCTCAAATATCAGCTACCGAACTGGCTCGTAATCTTGCTAGCGTAATAGATCAAGTACGGGTTTCACGCACTCGTATGACCATCACAAAAGGCAATCAAGATATTGCACAAATAATCCCTATTGTTTCTAGCAATACCACCCTTGCGGATTTAAGCCTATTACTAAAAGCCAACCGTCTAAATAAGCAACAAAAACAGTCATTCAAACAAGACCTTAGCATCATCAAACAAGAAGCTTCTCTGCCTCCTTCTTCATGGGACTCTGATTAGCCCCTTATTTATGAGAATAACAGGAAAGAAATACATTCCATGGCAATAATCGTTGATACAAATGTATATATCGATGCAGAAAATGAACGACTCGATTTAAGCAAACTCAGTGTTTTACAATCAGAATCCATCTATATGGCGGCGATTACCGTATCCGAGTTATTGGCGGGCGTGAAGTTAGCAAAAACATCGGATCAACATATTCATCGTCATGTCTTTGTAGAAAGCATTCTTAGTAATGTACCCGTACTGGATTTTGATACCGAAGTGGCACGTACCTATGCCGAGTTATATAGTTTTGCGCTCGCACAAAAGCAGCAAAAACAAAGAAGCAATTTAAATGTTCACGATCTACAAATAGCCGCCACCGCACTGGTACATGGCTATCGTATTTTGACGACTAATGTAGATGACTTTAAAAATATTCCTGGGATTCAGTTGATTAATCCATACACTTCCGAAAATAGTATACATGAAGATAGTGCTAATTATAGTGCAGACTGATTGCTAACCTTTTCTCTTTCTAAGATACGGGGTTGATTCATTTATCCATCAACTTTTAACCACTTTCTTGATCAACTCAATAAATTTATTCCTTCTTCTTTTAGGCTCTGCTTTGCGTGTACAAACCAGTTTCCAACGTTGCCTACGTTCTGACATCCAATCTTGTTTATAACGATCATTGCCTGTCAAAAAATCGATTTCTTCAACTTTATCGCTATCAATGACAGCTTCCATCATATATTGGGTAAGAATTGAACCGGGTGAATATTGCTTCCAGCTCTCATCATAGGCGAGCTTAAAAATACTCGCTTTTTTGTGTAC